>DASUJJ010000241.1:0-12104 GCA_036279335.1 Dyella sp. | reverse complement strand
CCTGCCGGCGCTGCAGGGCGTGGTGATGGAGCTCAACGACTGCGCGTTCCCGACGCTGGCAGGCGTGGTCGCCACCGACGACGCCAATGTCGCCTTCAAGGACGTCGACTACGCCTTGCTGGTCGGCGCGCGTCCGCGCGGCCCCGGCATGGAGCGCAAGGATCTGCTGGAGGCCAACGGCGCCATTTTCGGCCCGCAAGGCAAGGCGCTGAACGATCACGCCAAGCGCGACGTGCGCGTGCTGGTGGTGGGCAATCCGGCCAACACCAACGCGCTGATCGCTCAGCAGAACGCGCCGGATCTCGACCCGAAGTGCTTCACGGCGATGGTGCGGCTGGACCACAACCGGGCCAAGAGCCAGCTCGCCGAGAAGACCGGCAAGCACAACACCGACGTGAAGAAGATGACGATCTGGGGCAACCACAGCTCCACCCAGTATCCGGACATCCATCACGCCACCGTCAACGGCAAGGCGGCGATGTCGCTGATCGATCAGGCCTGGTACGAGAACGACTTCATTCCCACCGTGCAGCAGCGCGGTGCGGCAATCATCAAGGCGCGCGGCGCCTCGTCGGCGGCGTCGGCTGCGTCCGCCGCGATCGACCACATGCGCTCGTGGGCGCTGGGCACCGTCGAGGGCGACTGGGTCTCGATGGGCATCCCGTCGGACGGTTCCTACGGCATCGCCCCGGGCGTGATCTACGGCTATCCGGTGACGATCAAGAACGGCAAGTACGCGATCGTGCAGGGGCTGGAGATCAACGAGTTCTCGCGCGCCCGCATGGATGCCACGGACAAGGAACTGCGCGAGGAGCGCGCTGGCGTCGAGCATTTGTTCGCGAAGAAGTAAGCCGGTTCGATTTGGCTTGAGGGGAGGGCGGCTTCGGCCGCCCTTTCTTTTTGGATGGTCGTTGCCGACCCGCGTATCTGTTCCCTCACCGTCATCCCAGCGAAGGCTGGGATCTAGCGTCTTCGCCTTGCATCGGCGAAGCGGCGCGCGGATGGGAGTGCACCTTTGGTGTCGGTCAAAAGCGGTTTCGACGTCCTTCGGCCGCCGAGCGACTTTTCTTGCCTGGCCAAGAAAAGTAGCCAAAAGAAGGCCACCCTGCGTCCGTCGACCTTGCGCGCCTGCGGCGCTACACGCCCGCGGGTCGGGCCGGGCTTTTCGACAGGACTCCTGTCCTGACGAAAAGGAACGGGCGTCCTGCCCGTTCCCCTGCGGGCCTGATCGTCCCGACCCGCTCGACTCCCGAAGGGTCCCGGTGACGGCTCGCTTCGCATTGCGTCGTTTCACTGCTCGGAGTCATGGATCGCCAAGCTCGTGGTCGCCCGTGCACCACGGGAAGAACTCGAGTTCTTCTCCAAAGATTCGCTCACCGTCGTCATGCTTGCTCTGGCCGGCGAAAGCTCTCGCCTGGTGCGCGCGTCGGTTCGCCCGAATCACCACCCTTTCACACTCATCGCGGCAATCCGAGGACTATGCTGCGGTTTCCCTTACTCGATCGAGCATCGCCATGACCGCCGTATCCGGCAAGACCAGCAATGCGGTGTCGTATGAGGGGAACTACGAGGTGGGGACGCGCGGACGGGTGGTCTGGACGGCGACGTTCCGCAAGAGCGGCGACTTCTGCGGCATGCGCAACGGCCAGCTCGAGCAGATGCAGGATGCGTCTCCGACTGACCTCGATGTTGCGGTGCGGGCGGCGATCGATCAGCGGTGGACGGGCGGCGCGGTGTGAGCCACGGGTCTGCATGTGATGCGCATTGAGTTCGGATGCTGCTCCATGGCGTTTTGCACGCGGATGAACCTCACCGCGCACGCCATGGCAACGCTCGTGACAGGTTGATCGCCGCACTGGCGTGAAAGGGCTGCCCGGCGGACCGTCCTTCAGCTTCAGCGGCTGGTTCGGGCTACGCTCGCCAGCGCCTCGCGCACGTATGCCAGCAGCGCATCATCCACCGCGCTGCCGCTGCGCAAATCCGGCTCCCTGGCATACGCCTCGCGGATTTTTTCGTGGGTGGCTGGGTTGTCCCCGGCGTACTCGCGAAACAGGCTCATCCAGCGCTGTGCCAGCGCCTGAACCTGCGCGTCATCGGGGGGCAATCCGTCGGCGCGCGCTGTGCGCAGTTCGGCGATGAGCTCGGGCCAGGCATACAGCTGCCGACCGTAGTGGGCGCGCATGCGTTCCATCTCGCCTTCGTCCAGATAGCGGGCGAAGATCGCCAGGCGTGCGGCCACCATCGACTGTTCGACGAAGCGCTCCAGCGTCGGCGTGATGCCGCTGCGTTCGCGTAGTCCCGGTTCGGCCTCGTTCAGCGCGTGCAACCGCATCAGGAAGGCCGGGTTGTTGCCGGTGCCGCGTTCGACCATCTCCATCCAGTGCAGCGCGAGGACCTGCGCGTCGGCATCGTCCGGCGTGGCACCGCGATCCATTGCTGCCTGCACGGCGGTCACCAGCGCGCTCCATTCGGGCAACACGTCCGGATCGTTGTGCAGCGGCAGCGTCCTCAATTCCTCGGTGGTGAAATATTTCTCGTACACGGTCATCAGCTCCAGCGTGTCCAGCCAGTCGGCCAGGTCAGGGGACTGTCCGGAGGCCAGCTGGCTGCGCAGGTGCACCAGCCGCTCGCGCAGGCGCGCGGCGTCGGCCAGCTCGCGGTCGAGCTGGGCGATCTGGCGCTCCACTGTTTCGGCCAGCGGTGGCTGCGCTCCGGACAGGGCTTGCCCGATGTCGGCCAGCGACAGGCCCAGCTGACGCAGGGCCTGGATGCGGTGCAGGCGCTCGATATCCGCCTGCCCGTAAAGCCGGTAGCCGGCACCGGAGCGCGAGGACGGGCTGAGCAGGCCGATCGCGTCGTAGTGGTGCAGGGTGCGCACGGTCAGCCCGCTACGCTTTGCCAGTTCGCCCACCGTCAGCTGCATCGTCGTCACTCCATCCGTCTCGCGTGTACCGCACGCTAAGGGCTCACGTTACGTGAGGGTCAAGCGTTCTGGCCACCGCCGTTTCGACCTTGGTCGCGGTGCCGCTGGCCGATGGCTGGACTAGGCTTGGGATAGTTTCGGAGGGAGTTCGGCACATGGGCTACGACGCGTTCTACCGGCAGTCGATCGAGGAGCCGGAGCGGTTCTGGGGCGAGCAGGCGCGGCTGATCCACTGGGAAACGCCGCCGCAGAAGATTCTCGATGCCTCGAAGCTGCCGTTCCGCCAGTGGTTCGTCGGCGGCACCACCAACCTCTGCTACAACGCGGTGGATCGCCATCTCGCCGAGCGCGGCGAGCAGCTGGCGCTGGTGGCGATTTCCACCGAGACGGGCGTCACCGAGGAGATCACCTACCGCGTGCTGTACCGCGAGGTGAACCGCTTTGCCGGGATCCTGCAGTCGCTCGATGTGGCCAAGGGCGATCGCGTGGTGATCTACATGCCCAACATGGCCGAGGCGGTGTACGCGATGCTGGCGTGCGCGCGCATCGGGGCGATCCACTCGGTGGTGTTCGGTGGTTTTGCTGCGCACAACCTGGCGCTGCGCATCGACGACGCCGAACCGAAGCTGCTGATCTGTGCCGACGCGGGCATGCGCAGCGGCAAGGTGATTCCTTACAAGCCGCTGGTGGACGCGGCGCTGGCCGAGGCGAAGGCGCCGCCGCCGCACGTGCTGATCGTCAGCCGCGGGCTGGACCCGGACCTGCATCGCGTGGAAGGTCGTGACGTGGACTACGCCCGCCTGCGCGCCGAGCACATGAATGACGAGGTGCCGGTGGTTTGGCTGGAATCGAACGAGCCCAGTTACCTGCTCTACACCTCCGGCACCACCGGCAAGCCCAAGGGTATCCAGCGCGACGTGGGCGGCTACGCGGTGGCGATGGCGCTGTCGATTCGCACCGTGTTCGACATCGCGCCTGGGCAGGTGATGTTCTCCACCTCCGACGTGGGTTGGGCGGTGGGGCACTCGTACAACGTCTACGGGCCGCTGATCGGCGGCGCCACTTCGCTGCTGTACGAGGGCATGCCGACGCGGCCGGATCCCGGCATCTGGTGGCGGCTGTGCGAGAAGTACCGCGTGCGCACGATGTTCTCCTCGCCTACTGGCATCCGCGTGCTGAAAAAGCAGGATGCCGCGTGGCTGAAGAAGGCCGATCTCTCAAGCCTCAAGTGGCTGTTCCTCGCCGGCGAGCCGCTGGACGAACCCACCGCGCAGTGGATCACCGAGGGACTGGGCGTGCCGGCGATCGACAACTACTGGCAGACCGAAACCGGCTGGCCGGCCATCACCCTGATGCCCGGGCTGGAGCTGAAACCGGTGAAGTGGGGTTCGCCCGGACTACCGGCGCCCGGCTACAAGATGAAGGTGATCAACGAGGCCACCGGCGAGGAAGCCGCCGCCGGCGAGAAGGGCGTGCTGGTGTTCGTGCCGCCGCTGCCGCCGGGCTGCCTCACCACCGTGTGGCGTGATGACGACCGCTGCGTCAACAGCTACTTCAGCCACTTCAAGGAGCTGCTGTACAGCTCGCTGGACTGGGCGATCCGCGATGCCGACGGCTACACCAACATCCTCGGGCGCACCGACGACGTGATCAACGTGGCCGGCCATCGGCTGGGCACACGTGAGATCGAGGAGTCCGTCGCCACCCACGCCTCGGTGGCCGAGGCCGCCGTGATCGGCATGAAGGACGAGCTCAAGGGCCAGGTGCCGGTGGTGTTCGCCACGCTCAAGCAGGGCGTGCTGGAGCTGCCGGCGGACGTGGCGCGGGCGATGCAGCAGTGCGTCACCGATCAGCTGGGCGCGGTGGCCCGGCCGGCGCGGATCTACGTGGTGAACGCCTTGCCCAAGACGCGCTCGGGCAAGCTGCTGCGCCGCTCGCTGCAGGCGCTGGTGCAGCACACTGATCCTGGCGATCTGTCCACGCTGGATGATCCGTCCTCGCTCGACGAGGTGCGCAAGGCGCTGGAGCGGGGGCCGGATCTGGGGAGTTGAGGGCGTGGTCGTCTGGTGACGACGCCCGCTTGCGCTGGCAGACACACTAGCCGTTCGCCCTGAGCGTAGGACTGAAAGGCCGAAGTCGAAGGGTTTCGCGCGAAGTGCTTCGACTCTGCTTGCTGGCGCAAGCGACGCTCAGCACGAACGGTATGACGGGTTACGAGGCAAAGCCCCTCTCCCGGCGGGAGAGGGGCTAAAGCGGGGAGGTCAGGCCGCCACGGCTTGCTGCTTCGCCTCCACCGGCAGGCGCATCAGGTGGTCGAACGCGCTCAGCGCGGCGGTGGAGCCGGCGCCCATCGCGATCACGATCTGCTTGTACGGCACCGTGGTGGCGTCGCCGGCGGCGAACACGCCCGGCACCGAGGTCTCGCCGCGATCGTTGATGACGATCTCGCCGCGGGCCGACAGCTCCACCGTGCCCTTCAGCCACTCGGTATTCGGCAGCAGGCCGATCTGCACGAAGATGCCTTCCAGTTCGACCGTGTGGGTGTTGCCGCTGACGCGGTCCTTGTAGACCAGGCCGTTGACCTTCTGGCCGTCGCCCAGCACTTCGGTGGTCTGCGCGTTGAGCAGGATCGCCACGTTCGACAGGCTGCGCAGCTTGCGCTGCAGGACCTCGTCGGCACGCAGCTGGCTGTCGAACTCGATCAGCGTGACGTGGCCGACGATGCCGGCCAGGTCGATCGCCGCTTCCACGCCGGAGTTGCCGCCGCCGATCACCGCCACGCGCTTGCCCTTGAACAGCGGGCCGTCGCAGTGCGGGCAGTAGGCCACGCCCTTGTTGCGATAGGTGTCCTCGCCCGGCACGTTCATCTGCCGCCAGCGCGCGCCGGTGGAGATGATCACGGTCTTGGACTTCAGCACCGCGCCGTTGGCGAGCTCTACCTGCACCAGGCCGCCGGTGGCGTCGCTGGCTGGGATGAGCTTCTCGGCGCGCTGCAGGTTCATGATGTCGACCTCGTGCTCGCGCACGTTCTGCTCGAGCGCGGCGGAAAGCTTCGGACCTTCGGTGTGCGGCACGGCGATGAGGTTCTCGATGCCCATGGTGTCCAGTACCTGGCCGCCGAAACGCTCGGCCGCCACGCCGGTGCGGATGCCCTTGCGCGCGCTGTAGATGGCTGCAGCCGCGCCGGCCGGACCGCCGCCGACGATCAGCACGTCAAAGGCGTCCTTGGTCTTGAGTTTTTCCGCATCGCGCTTGGCCGCGCCGGTGTCGATCTTGGCGACGATCTGCTCCAGGCTCATGCGGCCCTGGTCGAACACCTCGCCGTTCAAGTAGACGGTGGGTACCGACATCACCTGGCGCGCGTCCACTTCATCCTGGAACAGCGCGCCGTCGATGGCCACGTGCTTGATCTTCGGGTTCAGCACGCTCATCAGATTGAGCGCCTGCACCACGTCCGGGCAGTTCTGGCAGGACTGCGAGAAATAGGTCTCGAAGGTGTAGTCGCCATCGAGGTTCTGCACCTGCTCGATCACATCCTGCGTGGTCTTGGACGGATGACCGCCGACCTGCAGCAGGGCGAGCACGAGCGAGGTGAATTCGTGGCCCATCGGAATGCCGGCGAAGCGCACGCCGATGTCCGTGCCCACGCGGTTGATCGCGAAGGAGGGCTTGCGCGCGTCGTCGTCGCGGCGCACCAGGGTGATCTTGTCCGAGAGCGCGGTGATTTCCTCAAGCAACTCGTGCAGCTCGGCGGACTTGGCGCCGTCGTCAAGCGCCTCGACGATCTCGATCGGCTGCGTGACCTTCTCGAGGTAGGCCTTCAACTGGGCGGAGAGGTTGGCATCCAACATGGCGATATCCCTTGAGCGATGAGAAAGCTTGAATTCGGGGTGCATCTGGCGAGCGCCCGGGAGAACCCCGGGCGTCGCGTTGGGCTTTTTTCATGAAACGCCGGGCCGCGTGAACACGAGATCCGGCTGCGCGCATCAGGACGATGCGCGCATGGTGCGGGTCTTAGATCTTGCCGACCAGGTCCAGCGACGGGGCGAGGGTCTTCTCGCCTTCCTTCCACTTGGCCGGGCACACCTCGTTCGGGTGGGCGGCGACGTACTGGGCGGCCTTGAGCTTGCGCAGGGTCTCGGTGACGTCGCGCGCGATCGCGTTGTCGTGGATCTCCAGCGTCTTGATCACGCCTTCCGGGTTGATGATGAAGGTGCCGCGCAGGGCCAGGCCTTCCTCATCGATATGCACGTCGAACGCGCGGGTCAGCTGGTGGGTCGGGTCGCCGACCAGGGCGAACTTGGCCTTGCCGACGGCCTGCGAGGTCTCGTGCCACACCTTGTGCGAGAAGTGGGTGTCGGTGGTGACGATGTACACCTCGGCACCGGCCTTCTTGAACTCCTCGTAGTGATCGGCAGCGTCCTCGACCTCGGTCGGGCAATTGAAGGTGAAGGCGGCCGGCATGAAGATCACGACGGACCACTTGCCCTTCATGGAGGCGTCGCTCACCTCGATGAACTTGCCGTTCTGGTAGGCCTGCGCCTTGAAGGGTTTGATGGTGGTGTTGATCAGGGACATGGCTCTCTTCCTGTGGCTGGTTGAAGGGATGGGTTGAAGCGTCGACATACAGAATACGGGTGTTTCGCTTATCAATCTAATTGATTGTCGGGATCGTTGTGATTGATCCAGACTATCTTTACTCGAGCTGGCCAAACCCGGCCAGCGGCACCATGGCCTCGGTTTTCGCGCACCGGCCGGCACGGCTAGCACAGCGCCTTGGCACCCCGCGCTGGCTCGATGCCTCGGCGCGTGCGGCAGACAGTCGGCCATGCGTCCAGGGGTGGTCAGGCCGTTCATAGATGGTGGCGATCCTGGCCGACGTAAAGGCCAGGCATGGGTGGCTGTGCTGCTGCGGCCAGCGGATGGATGCCGCGTACGGTGGTCGCCGCAGATGCAGCATGAAAACCTGGCTGGACAGCGCGGCGGCGCGGCAGCGCGCAGGCTGCCGCCGGCAGCAGGGCGGATGGCCGAACCCGACCAGCCCGACCCTCTGGCGATCGCACCGCAGCGCGGCGCGCGACCCCATCCCCTACAATTGGGGGTTTAGGAGGACCCGCATGACCACCAATGCATCCGCTGGCACACGCTTCCGCGCCGCACTTTCCGAGGAAACTCCGCTGCAGGTGATGGGCGCCATCACCGCCTATGCCGGCCTGATGGCCAGGCGCGTGGGCTACAAGGCGCTGTACCTGTCCGGCGGCGGCGTGGCGGCGAACTCGCTGGGCATGCCGGATCTGGGCATCAGCACGATGGAAGACGTGCTCACTGACGCGCGCCGCATCGTGGACGCCACCGGCATGCCGCTGATGGTGGACATCGACACCGGCTGGGGCGGCGCCTTCAACATCGCGCGCACCATCCGCTCCTTCATCAACGTGGGCGTGGCGGCGGTGCACATCGAGGATCAGGTGGGGCAGAAGCGCTGCGGCCACCGTCCCGGCAAGGAAGTGGTCTCGAAGCAGGAAATGGTCGACCGCGTGAAGACCGCCGTCGACGCGCGCACCGATGCCGGCTTCGTGATCATGGCGCGCACCGACGCTGCCGCGGTGGAGGGCATCGATGCGGCGATCGAGCGCGCCTGTGCCTACGTGGAGGCGGGCGCGGACATGATCTTCCCCGAGGCGATGAAGACGCTGGACGACTACCGCAAGTTCAAGGCGGCAGTAAAGGTGCCGATCCTGGCCAACCTCACCGAGTTCGGTTCTACGCCGTTCTTCACCATCGACGAGCTGCGCGACGCGAATGTCGATATCGCGCTGTACTGCTGCGGCGCCTACCGCGCCATGAACAAGGCCGCGCTGAACTTCTACGAGACGGTGCGCCGCGAGGGCACCCAGAAGAACCTCATCGACACGCTGCAGACGCGCGCCGAGCTGTACGACTTCCTCGGCTACCACGCCTATGAGGAAAAGCTTGACGCGCTGTTCGCCAAGAAGGACTGACCCCAGCCTTATGTAGGAGCACACCGTGTGCGCGACCGGCCTTCCGCGAAAGGGATTCGCGCAAAGGGTGCGCTCCTGCCGATCGATACACCGTTCCACTGTTCGACATCCCTGCACCACAGGAGACATCCATGAGTGAGCAAGTCCTTCCCAAGCCGAAGAAATCCGTCGCGCTGTCCGGCGTTGCCGCCGGCAACACCGCGCTGTGCACCGTCGGGCGCAGCGGCAACGACCTGCACTACCGCGGCTACGACATCCACGACCTGGCGGCCAAGGGCTGTTTCGAGGAAGTGGCGCACCTGCTGGTGTACGGCGTGCTGCCGAACTGGACCGAGCTGCAGAACTACAAGGCCCGTCTGAAGCGCCTGCGCGGCCTGCCGGCGCCGGTGAAGGGTGCGCTGGAGCTGCTGCCCGCATCCACGCATCCGATGGACGTACTGCGCACTGGCTGTTCGATGCTCGGCACCGTGCTGCCCGAGAAGGAAGACCACAACCTGGCCGGCGCGCGCGACATTGCCGACCGCCTGATGGCCAGCTTCGGCTCGATGCTGCTGTACTGGTACCACTTCAGCCACAACGGCAAGCGCATCGAGACCGAGACCGACGACGACTCGATCGCCGCGCACTTCCTGCATCTGCTGCATGGGAAGAAGCCCAGCGACCTGCACGCGCACGCGCTGGACAAGTCGCTGGTGCTGTACGCCGAGCACGAGTTCAACGCGTCCACCTTCACCGCGCGCGTCATCGCCGGCACCGGCTCGGACATGTACTCGGCGATCACCGGCGCGATCGGCGCGCTGCGTGGCCCGAAGCACGGCGGCGCCAACGAGGTGGCGATGGAGATCATCGCGCGCTACCGCACTGCGGCCGAGGCGGAGGCAGACATCCGCGCCCGCGTCGAGCGCAAGGAGATCATCATCGGCTTTGGCCACCCGGTGTACACGGTGTCCGATCCGCGCAACGAGATCATCAAGGAGATCTCGCGCAAGCTCTGCACCGAGGGCGGCAACCCGACGCTGTTCGACGTCTCCGAGCGCATCGAAAAGCTGATGTGGGACGCCAAGAAGATGTTCCCCAACCTCGATTGGTACTCGGCCAGCGCGTATCACATGATGGGCGTGCCGACCGCCATGTTCACGCCGCTGTTCGTGATCTCGCGCACCTCCGGTTGGAGCGCGCACGTGATCGAGCAGCGCCAGGACGGCAAGATCATCCGCCCCAGCGCGAACTACACCGGTCCGGAAGACCAGACCTACGTGCCGATCGACAAGCGTTGATGGGCAATCCGGGCGCCCGCGTGGGCGCCCGGGCTTCTGCTGTGGCTGCTTGTTGGAAGTGAGTGCGCTGTCGTGACATCCACGGGCACTGCACGACCGGTTGTGCATGATGAATCACTCCTGCAGCCATGCACGCACGGAGTGTCCGGATGCTTCTTTGTTCCACGTTTGCCACGTCTCGCCGTTTTTCCCTGTGCCTCGCCATATTTGCCGCACTGTCCGCAGCGGCATGGAGTTCCCCGTCATCGGCGCAGGACGTTTCATCGGACACCCTGTCACCGGCGCTGGATCGCGCATCGTTTCGCGTCGGCGGTTACGACGCCGCCCTGAAGACCAGGATCGGCGCCAGCCCCCCCTGGGGACTGGCCTCCGGCAGCTTCAGTCTCGAAGACGATCTCGGCTTCGCCCGGCACGAGAAGGTGCCGCGCGCGCACGCTGCTTTCCTGGTGGGCAATCACCAGGGCATCGCACTGGATTACTACAGCGTCAACCGCCATCGCACCGTGTCGCTGGCGCGCGGCATCAGTTACGACGGTGTCGACTACGCGGCCCATGCGTCGGTTCGCGGCAGGCTCGATTTCGATTTCGGCAGCGTCGCCTGGCGGTGGTGGTTCACGCGCGGCAATGATGCGTACGGCGTAGGCCTTGGCGGGGCGTGGTATCAGATCGATACGCGTCTGAGCGTGCAGGGCACGATCACCGGCTTACCCGCGGGCCCGTTGAGTGCCGAAGTCGAATCGTCTAGCAAGGACAGCGCCTGGGCGCCGATGCTCCAGTTCGGCTGGCGCCATGCTTTCAACGACCGCTGGCGCGTGTACCTCGATGCGTCAGGTGTGAAGAAGAACGGTGGCCGCCTGAGCGGTCACATCTACAAGGCGGCGCTGGGCGTCGAGTGGTTGCCGTGGAAGCATGTCGGCTTCAGCGCCGAGTACAACGTCAGCCGTATCAAGCTGGACTGGCGTCGTAACGACTACAACGCACGGCTGGACATGCGCCTTGATGGTCCGGCGTTGTACGTGAACTTCCGCTTCTGATGACGTTGGTTTCGCTCCTGACCTAGAGGGGAGTGGATGGCTCGTCTCTGTACTCCAGAATATCCCCCGGTTGGCATTCGAGCGCGGCACAAATGGCTTCCAGGGTCTGGAAGCGAACACCTTTGACGTGCCCTTGCTTCAACTGCGACAGGTTCGCTTCGGTAATGCCGATGCGTGCGGCCAAGTCCTTGGACTTCATCTTGCGCCGCGCCAACATGACATCGAGATTGACGACGATTGGCATCAGACGAAGTCGCGGTTCTCGGCGACAGCCATGGCGCCATCGCGCATCAGTTCGGCAACCAGGTATGCGAGCAGCACGGCGGCAATGAGGCTCCAACTGCCCGTGCCAAAGCTGTAGCGGTGTGCCGTACCGGCCGCCCATTGCCCATCACCGATGACGGAAATGGTCAACCCCGCCACGAAGTTGAAGCTCAACGCATGACCCAACGTACGGAAGCGCCGGGCAAGCTCAAGATCGAGGCCCTCGGTTTTCCAAAGTCGGTATCCCAGTCGTCGTAATGCGATAGGCGGTGCCACTGCAGCCGAGCCACCGATGAGCCAGACCATGCCGAGGCGCGATGCGCTCGCGTCGGATGCAGGTAACCAGCCGAAAAAGCCCAGCAGCCTGTCGGAACTGCTTGAGCCCATGACTCCGGCATCCAGATGGGCGAGCAGGCCGATGCCAATCAGCAGCCAGGCAGCCCCGGCCATGAATGCCAGCAGGCTGGCGATGGACATCAGATCGCGCGCGCGGCGGGACAGTAGCGAGCGGCGCGGAGGCTGGGAGCGACCGACCGGGAATGCGGACATAAGACCTCCAAAAAGGAAAGAAATTATCGTGAAACATAAATCTCTTTCTTTTAGG
>DASUJJ010000240.1:0-4745 GCA_036279335.1 Dyella sp. | reverse complement strand
CAGCGCGCCTATGCCCCGTATTCCCGCTTTCAGGTCGGCGCGGTGGTGCTCACCCACGACGGCCGCCGCTTCGACGGCTGCAACGTGGAGAACGCCGCCTACGGCCTGTGCAACTGCGCCGAGCGCACCGCGCTGTTCGCCGCCGTGGCGGCCGGCTGCCGGCCCGGTGATTTCGCTGCGCTTGCGGTGGTGGCCGACACGCCCGGACCGGTCAGCCCCTGCGGCGCGTGCCGCCAGGTGATGGCCGAGCTGTGCGACGAGGCGATGCCCGTGCTGCTGGGCAACCTCGCCAGCCAGGTGCAGGAAACCACCGTCGCCAGCCTGCTGCCCGGCTCGTTCAAACTGCCCCTGCCTTGTTGAGTGCCCTGATGCCTTCTTCGCCGCCCGCCGATGCGCTCGCCCTGCTCCACCGCCGCCACTCGCCACCCACTCGCCAGCTGGGCGAACCGGCACCCGATGCGGGTACGCTCGACGCGCTGCTGGAAGCGGCGATCCGCGTACCCGACCACGGCAAGCTGGTGCCGTTCCGCCTGATCACCCTGCGCGGCGAGCACAAGCTGCGCTTCGGCGAACGGCTGGCGGCGCGGGCGATCGCGCGCAACCCCGAGCTGTCCGACGCCAAGCGCGACAAGGAGCGCGCCCGCTACACCTTCGCGCCGCTGGTGATCGTGGTGGTCTGCCGCGTCGATCCCACCAGCGCGGTGCCGCCGATGGAGCAGCAGCTCAGCGCCGGCTGCGTGGCCTACAACCTGCTGCTGGGCGCCGAGGCGCTGGGCTTTGGCGCGCAGTGGCTCACGGGTTGGGCCGCCTACGACACCGAAGTGGCCTCGCTGCTGGGGCTGGCTCCGCACGAGCAGGTGATCGGCTTCGTGCATCTGGGCAGCGTGCAGATGGAGGTGCCCGATCGCGAGCGTCCCGCATTGGCCGACCTGCTGTCCGACTGGAGCGACCCGCGTTGAATGCCGCCGTCGGCCATCCGTCGGCCCACCTCATCGACGGCAGCCTGTACGTGTTCCGCGCCTGGCATTCCATGCCCGACGAATTCCACGACAGCGACGGCCACCCGGTGAATGCCGTGCACGGCTTCACCCGCTTCCTGTGCGAGCTGCTGGAGAAAGTGCGCCCCACGCGCGTGGCGGTGGCCTTCGACGCCTCGCTCACCAGCTCGTTCCGCAATGCCATCTATCCGCCGTACAAGGCCAACCGCGAGCTGCCGCCGCCGGACCTGGAGCACCAGTTCGTGCTGTGCCGCGCGATCACCGAGGCGCTGGGCGTGCACGTGATGATCGACCACAGCTACGAGGCCGACGACCTGATCGGCTCCACCCTGTGGCATCTGCGCAGCCACGGCGTGCCCAGCGTAATCGTCTCGGCCGACAAGGACTTCGGCCAGCTGCTGGGCGAGCACGACGAGCAGTGGGACTTCGCTCGCAACCTGCGCTGGGGCCCGGCGGGCGTGCACGAAAAGCTCGGCGTGCATCCGCACCAGGTGGCCGACTACCTGGCCCTGTGCGGCGACGCGGTGGACAACATCCCCGGCGTGCCCGGCATCGGCGCCAAGACGGCGGCCGCCCTGCTGGCCCATTTCGGCAACCTTGAGGCACTGCTAGAGCGGGTGGAAGAAGTGCCGTTCCTGCGCCTGCGCGGGGCGGCCGCCTGCGCCGCGCGGCTGCGCGAGCACGCCGAGCACGCCCGGCTGTACCGCCGGATCACCCGCATCGCGCTGGACGCGCCGGTGTCCGGCGAGCCCGACGCCCTGCTGCGCCAGCCGGCCGACACCGCCGCGCTGGATGCGCTGGCCGACCAACTGCGCTTCGGCCCGCTGACCCGCGCCCGGCTGCGCGCGCTGGCGGCCTGAGCGCGGTTGTCGTGGTCGCGGGGTCGCGCCACCATGGGTAGATCACCGCCACCCACGGACCACCCCGCATGAACCACGCCGCAGGCCACACCACGCCGGACGACGCCCACGCTCCGGTGGAAACCCTGTACCAGGGACGCTGGCTGGCGCTGCGCCGGCGCGGACGCTGGGAATACGCCGAGCGCACCAATCCGGGCGGCGCGGTGATCATCCTGGCGGTGACCCCGGAGAATCGCATCCTGTTCGTCGAGCAATACCGCGTACCGATCCTCCAGCGCACCATCGAGATGCCCGCCGGGCTGGTGGGCGACCTCGCCGAGCAGGCCGACGAGGGTGCGCTGATCGCCGCCGAGCGCGAGCTGGAGGAGGAAACCGGCTACCGCTGTGGGCGCATCGAGTTCATCCACGCCGGACCGTCCTCGTCGGGCATGAGCACCGAGATGATCGCCTTTGCCCGCGCGTGGGACCTGGTGAAGGTGAGCGCGGGCGGCGGCGACGAGAGCGAGGACATCATCGTGCACGAAGTGCCGCGCAGCGAAGCCGGCGCCTGGCTGTTCGCCCGCGCCGCCGAGGGCTACTCGATCGACCCCAAGCTGTTTGCCGGACTGTGGTTCCTCGAGCACTTCGGCAACGGCGGCGTGCGTTGAGCGCGAAAGCGTGATGGCCATCACGCACCGGCGCTGATGCACACCTAAAGAAACGCCGGGGCGGGTCGATCCAAAGGGCAACGTTCTTAATCACCCGAGGATCCCCCATGAAGACCCTGCTCGCCTCTGCCGTGCTGATGCTGGCTCCGCTGGCCGCCCATGCCGCCTGCGCGCCGACCGACTTTGCCATCCAGGATTTCACGGTCGTACAGGGTCACCGCATGAGCATGAAGGGCCAGGTGATGAACAAGTGCGCCGAGCCCGCCGCTGCGCAGATCAGCATTACCGCCAAGGATGCCAACGGCCGCGTGATCCAGGAGAAGAAGGGCTGGCCGGCCGGCACCACCAACATCGCGCCGGGCAAGACGGTTGACTTCGACCTCGGCCGTCTGTTCCGCTACTCGCCGGACATGGCCACCTACACCGTGAGCATCGCCTCGGTGCGTACCTGGTAAGCCGTTCCACGATTCACCCGATTCACCACTGCCAAGTAGCAAACGGGGGCCGCAAGGCCCCCGTTTTCTTTGGTACGTGCGCCATGCTCAGCGGAACGCCACGCGTCCGCGCGATGGATCGAGACATACGACGTGTTTCGAGAAGAACCCGGTGCCCAGCACCGCATCCACATCGGGCGCCGCGAACTGACGCAGCATGAACTCGTGCGGCCCGGCCGACTGGCCGGCCACGTCGAACTGCTGGAAGGTGAGCCGACGCAGCAGGTCGGCATCCTTGATCCGCCCGGCCACCGCCGACGGGCGCAGCACGTTCGCCGCGCTGCCGGTGTCCCACTGCACCCGCAACGGACCGTGTTCGGTCTGCACGTCGGACACCATCACGCCGCGCTCCACGCGCAAGGGCCCACCTTCGCTGCCGCACTCGCGCGTGAGCACGCTCGGCGCCGACGACGGATACAATCGCAGCTCGCCGCCCGGCTCGTCGAACACCATCTGGTAGCGGCCGAGCAGTCCGAAGCCGATCAGCCCATCCTGCGGCAGCGCGGCCTTGCCCTGGTTGCCGACCAGTTCGTTGCCATCGAACTGCGTGGCGCTGAGTCCGCCTGCCAGCAGATCTTCCGCATGAAAGATGCGCGAGGTGAACACATGGCCATCGGCGTCGGCGAAGGATTCCTGGTCGCCGGTGAAGCGCGCAGGCAGACGCCCCAGCACGGCTGTTTTCAGCCCCACCACCTGGTAGTTGCCCACGTCGAGCAGCAGCGACACCGGCTTGCCGCCAATCGTCGCCTGCGTGGTGGGTAGACCGTCGACCAGGCGGATCGGTACGCGCAGGGGTTGCGGCTCATCGCCGGCAGCCCGCACCCCGGAAAAAACGAAAGCCAGCGCAAGGCCGGCCAGCAGCGTGGATCGAGACATCACGTTCCTCCCTGGACATGCGCCGCGGAGAGCAAGCCAACCATGACTCGCCGGCGGTCGGTCGCAACGATGCCAGAGCCGCCCCAGTGCCACCAGCGTCGAATAGCGCCTGCATGAGATGGCGAGTCAGGCCCGGAATGGACTGATGGGCAGTCCCGGACTTTCAGAAAAAAGGCGGCAGGTTTTCCACGGACTGGGACAATGGCTCGGCCAAGCAATCAACGTCGCCGTTGAAAAGCGCTCGGCAGCAACGAGTAGCCCATCGCAAGGCGATCGACGAATCCTGTCGATCAGTGCAGCACGAACAGCTTGTCGAAGCCGGCCACCTTGAGCGTGCTGCGCAGGTCGCTGCCGGCGTTGACGATGCGGATGTCGGCGTGGTCGGCGCCGGCGTGTTCGCGCAGCAGCAGCAACATGCCCAGCGCGGAGCTGTCCATGCTGGTGACGTCGCTGAGATCGACGATGTAGCTGCGCGCGCGAAGCTCGGCGCCCAGGCAGGCGTCGTGGAAATCGCGGTGCACGGAGAAGTCGAAACGCTCGCCCAGCTGCAGGGTGAGGCAGTCGTGTTCGCGGTCGTGGTGGACGGTCAGGCTCATGGGTCAGTCCTCAAAAGAGTTCGATCTCGCCGGCATCCATCGAGCTCTGCAGCGCGGGGCCGCGCGAGCGCAGGCGCGCCTTTTCGCGCTGGATCGCCAGCCGGCTACGCACCTGCTCGGCGCGCTCGGCCAGTACCGAGGCTTCCATCGGATCGCAGGCCAGCCGCTCGATGTCGCGGGTGCATTCGGCGGTCACTTCCTGCAGCTCCACCAGCCGCGTGCGGGTCTGGTTGATCAGCTGGCTGAGGATGTCCTCGAACTGCAGCGAGCGCAC
>DASUJJ010000239.1:0-8045 GCA_036279335.1 Dyella sp. | reverse complement strand
CCATCCGCGATGAGGCGGCGGGCCTTTCCGACCAGGGCCACATCCGCGCCGCACTCAATGACGACGACGCCAGCTTCAGCTCGTTCATCAAGGTGGGATGGAAGCGCTTTTACGTGAAGTGGTACGGCGAACCGCTGCCGTCGGCGCAGAAGCTCTGCCCGAAGACGGTGGAACTGGTGAACCGGATCCCGCGCGTGAAGGCCGCGATGTTCGCCCTGCTTCCGCCCGGCGCCACCCTCAACCCGCATCGCGATCCGTTCGCGGGGTCCCTGCGCTACCACATGGGCCTTATGACGCCCAACTCCGATGCCTGCCACATCGTGGTGGACGGCCAGGATTATTCCTGGCGCGACGGCGAGGACGTGATCTTCGACGAGACCTGCGTGCACTGGGCGGAGAACAAGACCGACACCCCGCGCGTGATCCTGATGTGCGACCTCGAGCGGCCGCTGCGTTCGCGGCTGATGGCGGCGATCAACCACCACGTCAGCAATTTCATGGGCGCAATCACCGCTTCGCCGAACCAGGCCAGCGAACCCACGGGGGCGATCAACCGCCTGTTCTCGGCACTGCGCCAGCGCCGCGAGAAGAACCGCGGCTTCAAGCAGCGCCACCGGGCGCTGTTCAAGACCATGAAGTTCGTGGGCAGCGTGGCGCTGCTGTGGGTGCTGCTGCTGGCGCCCTGGCCGTTGTTGCGGTGAAGCAAGGCGCCTTCCCGCTCTTCCCCTTCGCCTGGGGGGAGTGCTAAAGCAACGTGCGGCGGAACCCCGGTAGCGGTTTCCGCCGGCGCCCCGAATTCGAGTTACGCGCGCACGCATTCGACCAACGCTTCGGCGAAGGTCGTGGTGGTGCCGTTGCCGCCGAGATCCGGGGTGACGCGATCGTGCGCTTCCACGGTTGCGCGGATGGCGTTGCGGATGCGCGTGGCCTTCGCGGTCATGTCGAGGTGGTCGAGCATCTCGGCGGCGGCCAGCAGCAGCGCGCAGGGATCGGCGATGTTCTTGCCCGCGATGTCCGGGGCCGATCCATGCACCGCCTCGAAGATCGCGACGTCCTTGCCGATGTTGGCGCCGGGAGCGAGGCCAAGACCGCCGACCAATCCGGCGCACAGGTCCGAAATGATGTCGCCGAACAGGTTGGTGGTCACGATCACGTCGAACTGCTCGGGACGCATCACCAGCTGCATGCAGGTGTTGTCCACGATCATTTCGTTGAATTCGATCTGCGGATATTCCTTGGCGATCTCGCGTGCCACGTTGAGGAACAGGCCGGTGCTGGTCTTGAGGATGTTGGCCTTGTGTACGGCCGTGATCTTCTTGCGGCCCTTCTTCACTGCCATCTCGAACGCGTAGCGCACGATGCGCGTGCTGCCCTTGCGCGTGTTGCGGATGATCGACTGGGCGACCTCGCCATCCTCGGACAGCGTCTGGCCCTCGGCCAGATAGGCGCCCTCGGTGTTCTCGCGCACGGTGATGATGTCGATGTTCTCGTAGCGCGACTTGGTGCCGGGAAAGCTGATCGCCGGGCGTACGTTGGCGTACAGATCGAAGTGGCGGCGCAGGGTGACGTTGATCGAGGTGAAGCCACCGCCGATCGGCGTGGTGAGCGGGCCCTTGAGCGCGATCTTGTGCTGGGCGATCTTGTCCAGCGTTTCCTTGGGCAGCAGGTCGCCGTGCTTGTCGAGCGCCACCATGCCCGCATCGGCAAAGTCGTAACTCAGGCCGCAGTCCAGCGCGTCGAGCACGCGCAGCGTGGCGGTCATGATTTCGGGGCCGATGCCGTCGCCGGGGATCACGGCAATGGTCTTCTTCATGGGGATGCTCCTTGGGGTGCGTCAGCAGGCGCCGGGACGGGGATATCCGGGCGCCATAACCCGCGGATTATCGCCGATGCCCGGAGGGCCGACCACACGAATGGCCGCTCCGGGCGATGCATATGCTGGGATGGAGCATCCCAAAAAGCTGCACGCGCTCAGGCGTGGTCGGCGCACGCGTCGGCAGCCTCGCCCGCGCCACCCTCGAGCTGGTCGAGGAAATCCACCGCCCGGCGCAGGTGCGGGATCACGATCGATCCGCCCACCACCAGGCCCACGCTGAAAGTCTCGAAAAATTCCTCGCGCGTCACCCCGACCTCCTTGCACTGGGCGACGTGGTAGCTGATGCAATCGTCGCAGCGCAGCACCATCGAGGCGACCAGGCCGAGCAGCTCCTTGGTCTTCACGTCCAGCGCGCCGGCCTTGTAGGTCTGCGTGTCCAGCGCGAAGAAACGGCGCACGACCTGGTTGTCCTCGGCCAGGATGCGCTCGTTCATGCGCTGGCGGAACGCGGTGAACTCCGCCAGGCGATCCTTCTCCGTGCTCATGCGCCCGCTCCCAGCAGGTCTGCCAGTTTGCCGCTGCGATCGGCCGCCACCAGATCGTCGAAGCCACCCACGTGCTGGTCGTTGATGAAGATCTGCGGCACCGTGCGGCGGCCGCCGCTGCGCGCCAGCATGGCGTCGCGCTGGGCCGGATCGGTGTCGATGCGCACCTCGGTCCACTCCAGCCCCTTGGACTTGAGCAGGTTCTTGGCCGAGACGCAGTACGGGCACACGGCGGTGGAATAAACCTCGATCTTGGGCATGAACGAAACTCCGGGAAGGCGGGCAAGTACTTGAAAATGGGGTCACGCGGCGGGACGCACAAGTTCTGCCGCTGCGTGAACGCACGATATGAGGCAGTCCGGAACCGGGCGCGGCCGCGGCGGTCGCAATGCTATTGTCGCTGACCTATGGCCATGGCACCACGACGCCCCCTCTCCCGCATCCTTACCGCCCTGACCGTCGCCAGCGTGTGCTTCGGCGCGGCTGCGCAGGACAACGTGCGGCTACCTGACCTGGGCAGCTCGGCCAACGCGCTGATTTCCGACCAGGAAGCCCGGAATTACGGCGGCTCCATGCTGCGGCAGATGCGCGCGCTGGACATGGTGGTCGACGATCCGCTGCTGGACGACTACATCAACCACCTCGGCTACCGCCTGGTGGCCGCCAGCGACAAGCCGAACGATCACTTCGCGTTCTTCATCGTGAAAGATCCGGAGATCAACGCCTTTGCCGCGCCCGGCGGCTACATCGCGGTGAACTCCGGCCTGATCCAGATGACTCGCAGCGAGAGCGAGCTGGCCGGGGTGATCGCCCACGAAATCGGTCACGTCACGCAGAACCACCTGCAGCGCGCGTTCGAGGCGTCGAAGAAGGATGCCCCGCTGATGGCCCTGGTGCTGCTGGGTGCGATCGCCGCCGGGGCCGGGGCGCATGCCGGCGACGCCGCTGCCGCCATCCTGATGGGCGGCCAGGGCGCGCTGCTGCAGAAGCAGATCAATTTCACCCGCAAGGACGAGACCGAAGCCGATCGCGTCGGCATCCAGACACTGGCCAAGGCGAATTTCGACCCTACCGCCATGGCCAGCTTCTTCGAACGCATGGCGGACACCATGCGCGCCGGTTCCGGCGGTGAGGACGTGCCCGCCTTGCTGCAGGACCATCCGGTCACCACCATCCGCATCAGCGATGCCAAGGCGCGTGCCGGTGCGCTGATTGCGATGCAGAAACAGCGGCCCAGCGGCAATACGCTCGATCCAAAGCAGTGGGCCCGCAGCACCGCGCCGATTGCCTATGTGCGCGATCCGGCTGCCTTGCTGTCATCGGTCGATGGCCCCAGCGCCGGACTGGACACCTATGCCCTGATGCGCGAGCGCGTGCGCGTGCTCGCTGGCGACGCGTCGCAGCTGGTGACCTACTACGCCGCCAACCTGCCACGCATCGACTTCAACACGCCGGCCAATCGCTACGGTTATGCGCTGGCACTGACCCGCAGTGGACGAGGCGACCAGGCCGTCGAGGTGCTCACGCCCATGCTGGGCAGCCATCCTGACAACCTGGTGCTGCGGCTTGCGATGGCCGATGCCGTCCTCAGGAAAGGCGATCGCAGCGACGCGCTGGCCCGCTTTGCTGCAATGAACCGCGAATCGCCTCGCAACCCGTCGATCACATTGCCGTATGCCAAGGCCCTGATCCAGGGCGACGCCACGACAACGGCGCAGGCCGAGCAGGCCGCCGATCTGCTGCGCCCCGCGCTGAACACCAGCGAAGACCCCGACATCTTCCGCACCTATGCCCGCGCCAGCGAGAAAGCCGGCCAGCCGGCCCGCGCCGGCGAGGCCTACGCCGACGCCAGCTATCTCTCGGGCCGGCCGTTCGACGCGCTGGAGCAGCTCAAACGCGTACTCAAGCGCGACGACCTCGACTACTACGCGCGCTCGCGCGTCCAGGCCCGCATCGCCGAGCTCACGCCGCTGGTGCTTGAGCTGCGCAAGCGCAAGATACCGACCAAAGACAACCCCGATCGCGGCGCCCAGTAACCGGACAGTCGCCGTCGGGCGGCACAAATGTCATCGCGACGTAACATAATCACGCTGCAATCCCACCGTCACAGTCTCCCGGGCGAATGCAAGCGTGCACAAGCGCATCCTGATCGTTGAAGACGAAGCCTCGATCCGCGACATGGTCGCCTTCGCGCTGCGCAAGTCCGGCATGGAGGCCACCCAGGCCGCCGATGCCCGTGCGGCCCAGCTCGCCATCGCCGAGCAGGTGCCGGACCTGATCCTGCTCGACTGGATGCTGCCCGGCACCAGCGGCCTGGAACTGGCGCGGCGCCTGCGCAAAGAAGAGCTCAGTCGCGAGATCCCCATCATCATGCTCACCGCCCGCGGCGAGGAGATGGACCGGGTCAACGGGCTGGAAGCGGGCGTCGACGACTACGTGATCAAGCCGTTCTCCACCCGCGAACTGATCGCGCGGATCAAGGCCGTGCTGCGCCGCAGCCACGGCGACGATGGTTCCGGCATGGTCGAACTCGGCGGCCTGCGCATCGATGGCCCCGCGCACCGCGTGTTTGCCGGCGACGAACCGGTGGCGATCGGCCCCACCGAATACCGCCTGCTGTACTTTTTCATGACCCACCCCGAGCGGGTCTACTCGCGCGCCCAGTTGCTCGACCACGTGTGGGGCGGCAGCGTGTACGTGGAAGAGCGCACGGTTGACGTGCACATCCGCCGCCTGCGCAAGACGCTGGAGCCATTCAAGCTCGACGACATGGTGCAGACCGTGCGTGGCTCCGGCTACCGCTTCTCCGCCAGCGTGTGAGCGCGCATCGCGCCGCTTGCGCCGGCGCGGCGTTTTGCCGATGCTGCCGGCTCGCCATGATCGCGGGCTGTCCTTCCTTGAGCACCACTCGCCTGCCCTCCACGGTCACGCTGGCCGCCACGCTCGCCGTGGCGCTGCTCGTCGGCGCGTTGCTGGGACAGGTTGCCGGCGGCCACGCGCTGGAAGCATTCGCGGCGGTCGCCACGCTGGAAATCGTATTGCTGCTGTCGTCGATCCGTCATCTGCGCGGCGCCATGATGACGAGGGCCGCATCGCCCGCCTCCCTCCCCTCGCATGACCGCTCCATGACGCGTACCCGACGTATCGCCTCCAGCATGCGCGACCTGCGCAGCGCCGCGGCCAACCTGCCCGATGCCGTGGTGCTGCTCGACAACGAGCAGCACGTGCGCTGGTTCAATCATGCTGCCGAGGATCTGCTCGGTCTGCGCCGCCCGCAGGATCGCGGCGCCGAACTGCATGAGCGCCTGCGCAGCTCCGACCTCGCCGGCTGGCTGCAGGACGGCGCGCACGATCCACTGAACGACATCGTCGCGCCGGGCCGTCCGGACCGCCATCTCAACGTCACCCTGCTGCCTTTCGGGCGCCGCCAGCGGCTGCTGCTGGCACGCGACATCAGCGACCTGACCCGGCTGGAGCAGGTGCGCCGCGACTTTGTCGCCAACGTGTCGCACGAACTGCGCACGCCGCTGACGGTGATCCACGGCTACCTCGAACTGCTCGATCCGGAAGACGTGCCCGAGCTGGCGCCGGTGCTCGGCCAGATGCGTGCGCAGTCCAAGCGCATGGGCCAGATCGTGGAAGATCTGCTCACCCTGTCGCGGCTGGAAACGCAGGAACACGTGGCCGACGAGCGCGTGGCGATGGCGCCGCTGCTCGCCACGCTGCGCAAGGAGGCCGAGGCATTGAGCCAGGGCCGCCACCGCGTCGTGCTCGAATCCACCGCCGAGGCCGACCTGCTCGGCTCGCCGAAAGACTTGCACAGCGCCCTGTCCAACCTGGTCAGCAACGCGGTGCGCTATACGCCAGCCGGCGGCACCATCACCATCCGCTGGCAGCGCAGTCCGGACGGCGCGGTGTACTCGGTCAGCGACACCGGCTTCGGCATCCCGGCCAGCCATCTGTCGCGGCTCACCGAGCGGTTCTACCGGGTGTCTTCCAGCCGCTCGCGCGACAGCGGCGGCACCGGGCTGGGGCTGTCGATCGTCAAGCACGTGCTCAACCTGCACCAGGCGCGGCTGCAGATCGAGAGCAGGCCGGGTCAGGGCTCCACGTTCTCTTGCCATTTCGGCCACGAGCGCCTGCTCGGGCCGGCGGGCATCGAAGAGAGCTGAGCACGCCCCGCAAGCTGATCGCCGAGTCCGGTGTGCGCGGCGGGATGTGCCCCGCGGTGAGATGCGACAGAATGGCGCGATGCGCCGCTCATCCACCTCCCACACCCCCGATCGGGGCGAACCCAGCGTTCCCGAACTCTTCCTCAGCCGCGAACTGGCGGCGCTGGAGTTCAATTTCCGCGTGCTGGCGATGGCGCGCGATCCGCAGGTACCGCTGCTGGAGCGCCTGCGCTACCTGAGCATCGTGGCCAACAACCTCGACGAGTTCTTCGAGGTGCGCCTGGCCATGCTCAAGCATCACCACTTCTATGGCTCGGCTGCGCCGGGGCCGGACGGCATTCCCTCCGGCGAACTGCTGGCGCGCATCCGCGCCCGCGTGCTGGATCTGGTCGCCGAGCAGTACGCCACCTGGCAGGACGATCTGTGCCCGCGGCTGGAAGCCGAAGGCATCTGCATCCTGCCGCGCGGCCGCTGGAGCAAGCGCCAGCATGCCTGGCTGCGCGGCTACTTCGAGCACGAAGTGCTGCCGGTGCTGTCGCCGCTGGGGCTGGACCCGGCGCATCCGTTCCCGCGCATCCTCAACAAGACGCTGAACATCGCCGTGGTGCTGAAGGGGCGCGACGCGTTCGGCCACGAAGGCCACATGGCGCTGGTGCGCGCGCCGCGCTCGCTGCCGCGGATCATTCGCGTGCCGGCCGAGGTCAGTGGGCCGGGCGAGCATTTCGTGTTTCTCGCCGAGCTGCTGCACGCCTTCGTCGACCTGATGTTCCCCGGTTTCAAGGTGCTCGGCTCGCACCAGTTCCGCGTGACCCGCAACAGCGAGCTGATGGTGGAAGAGGCCGAGGTCGACAACCTGGCCCAGGCGCTCACCGAGGAGCTGATCGGCCGCGGCTACGCCCGGCCGGTGCGGCTGCAGATCGGCACCGATTGCCCGAAGGCGATCACCCGCATGCTGGTGGAGAACTTCGAGCTGGACGAGGCGGACGTGTATCGCTGCGACGGCCCGGTCAACATCATCCGCGCCGGACTGATCTACGAGTGGATCGACCGGCCGGAGCTGAAGTTCCCCCGCTTCACGCCGCGCATTCCCGCCTTGATGGAAGCCAGCCGCAACAAGTTCGAGGTGATCGCCCAGCGCGACGTGCTGCTGCACCACCCCTACGAGAGCTTCGCCGCCGTGGTCGACCTGCTGCGCCAGGCCACCCAGGATCCCAACGTGCTGGCGATCAAGCAGACCTTGTATCGCGCCGGCGAGGACACCCCGCTGGTCGACCTGCTGGTGGACGCGGCGCGCAACGGCAAGGATGTCACGGTGGTGATCGAGCTGCGCGCGCGCTTCGACGAGGCCGCCAACATCCGCCTCGCCACCCGCCTGCAGGAAGCCGGCGTGCAGGTGGTCTACGGCGTGGTCGGCTTCAAGACGCACGCCAAGATGTTGCTGATCGTGCGCCGCGAGGGCGACCGCCTGCGCCGCTACGTGCACCTGTCCACCGGCAACTATCACCAGGCCAA
>DASUJJ010000238.1:0-16240 GCA_036279335.1 Dyella sp. | reverse complement strand
TAGCGTCGCGTGACGGCCACATCTACGTGGCGGCGTGGGGCGAGGGCATCTTCGAGATCGACCCGCAGACCCGGCGGGTGCGTGCGGTGCCGATGCCCGGCGCCGCCGAGGCGCGCAACGTCTCGGTGCTCGCCACGCACGATGGCGACCCCTGGTACGCGAGCGCGGCCGGCCTGATGCGCCTGGATCGCGCCGGGCACCGCATGGTGTTCGTCGACGGCGTACCGCGGCAGTTCATCCTGGCGCTGGCGTTCGACCACAGCGGTTTCTGGATCGCGTGGGCGAACGCGCTGGAGCACTACCGCTATGCAAGCGGTCGCGCGGTGAGCGATCGCGTGGTGGCGGTGCCGCCTGAGTGGCAGAGCCGCGACATCCTGGGCATGCGCGCCGATCGCACGGATGGCCTGTGGCTCATCGCCACCCAGGGCCTGACGCGGTTTGATCCCGCCACGGGCGAGTTCACCCGCTTCGGCCCGCAGGACGGCCTGTTCGGCGGCGAATTCAACAACGACCACACCGCGATCCTGGCCAACGGCATGATCTACGGCGCCACCAAGGGCGGCGTGGTCGGCTTCAGCCCCGAGCGGCTGGCCGCGCGCGCGCGCCCGGCGGTGGCGCCAACCGTGTTCCTGAGCGCCGCCAGCGTGCGCCGGCACGGCGTCACGCGTGCGTTGCCGATCGCCGATGGGCAGCCGCTGTCGCTGGGCTGGCGTGACCGCGATCTGCGCGTGGTGGCGCGGGCGTCCTCGTACGTCAATCCGGCGGGAAACCGCTTCCGCTTCCGGCTCGACGGCTTCGACGCCGACTGGGTGGACGTGGGCCCGCACGGCGAGCGCGAATTCGCCGGACTGGGCGCGGGCGACTACACGCTGCGGGTGATGGCCGCTGCGCCGGGTGGCGAGTGGGGCGCGCTGGCGTCGCCGCTGCGGATCCACGTCGACGCGCCGCCGTGGGAGCGCTGGTGGGCCTGGCTGGCTTACGCGGCGGTGGCAGTGGGGCTGGCCGCGACCGTGTCGCTGGCGTGGCGACGTCGCGTGTCGCAGCGACACCGCGTCCAGCTGGCCGAGCAGCAGCGCCATCTCGCCGAGCAGGCCAACGCTGCCAAGACGCAGTTCCTGGCGACCCTCAGTCACGAGATCCGCACGCCGATGACCGGCGTGATCGGCATGGCCGAGCTGCTGCTCACCACGCCGCTGCGGCCGGACCAGAGCGACTACGCCCACGCCTTGCAGCGTTCCGGCACGATGCTGCTGAAGCTGCTCAACGATGCGCTGGACCTGGCCCGCATCGAGGCCGGCCGCTTCGAGCTGGAGCCAGCGCCGTTCGATCCGCGCCAGCTGCTCGACGACGTGGCGCGGCTGACTGCCGGCCAGGCGCGCGGCAAGGGCATTGCCTTTGCGCTGGAGATCGCGCCGGACCTGCCCGTCTCGCTGCTCGGCGACGCGCTGCGCATCGAGCAGATCCTGCTCAACCTTGCCACCAACGCGGTGAAGTTCACCGAGCGCGGCCAGGTGACGCTGGGGGCGCAGCGCACCGGCGACGGGGTGATGTTCAGCGTCGCCGACACCGGGCCGGGGATCCCCGAGGCGAGCCAGTCGCGGCTGTTCCAGCGCTTCGAGCAGGACGACAGCCCCCAGCGCCGCGCCGGCAGCGGCCTGGGGCTGGCGATCTGCCGCGAGCTGGTGACCCTGATGGGCGGCTCGATCGAGCTGGAATCGCGGCTTGCCCAGGGCAGTGTCTTTCGCGTGCGGCTGCCGCTGCGCGGACTTTCGGCGTCCGTGTCGAACACCGTGGTGCCGACGGCGAGCCAGCGCGTGCTGCACGTGCTGCTGGTGGAGGACGACGTCACCGTGGCGGCGGTGATCCGTGGCCTGCTTGAACGCCTGGGCCACACGCTCACCTACGTCACCAACGGCCTGGGTGCGCTGGTGGCGCTGGACGGCGAACCGTTCGACCTGGTGCTGCTGGATCTCGATCTGCCGGGGGTGGATGGCTTCCAGCTGGCGCGGATGATCCGCCAGCGCGAAGGCGGGAGCGAGCACATGCCGATTGTGGCGATCACCGCCCGCTCCGGCGGCGACGAGGAGTTGCGCAGTCGCGAGGCCGGCATGGACCACTTCCTGCGCAAGCCGCTGTCGGGCGAGCAGCTGGCGCGCGCGCTGGATGTGGCCGTCGCCGCCGCGGCACAGGTCGCCTGAGCGGCAGGGGAGCACCCCGCAGAGCCGCGGTGCGCGGGGTGGGTTGAACAGGATGCTGGATCGCGCAAGGGCTGATCCCGGTGAAGGCAAGGGAATGACATGGTGGTGAACATATTGCTGTCACTGGCGCTGCTGGGCCCCGTCGCGGTCGTCGATCGGGCCGCTGTCGCTGTGCAGACCCCGGCTGCCGCGCCCGCCCGGCCAGCGCCCGCCCCGCCATCGCCGGAGTCTGCCGACAAGTCCGCGCGCGTCCGTGCGCCGGGCGGGGCCCTGCCGACACCGCAATTTCGCCGCTACGGCACCGCCCAAGGCCTGCCCAGCAGCAGCGTCTACGCCGTGGCACAGGACGCTGCCGGTGCCATGTGGTTCGGCACCAAGAGCGGTCTGGCGCGCTACGACGGCGTGCAGTTCCAGGTGTTTCATCATGTGGCCGGGGATCCCGCCTCGCTGCCGCACAACACGGTGGGCGGGTTGCTGGTGGATCGGCAGGGTAGGCTGTGGACCACCGGGCTGGAGGCGGGCCTGAACCGCTACGAGCCGGCGACCGGTGGCTTCGAGCACTGGGCCCATGATCCGACCGACCCGGACAGCCTGGCGATCGACAAGGTGTGGACCGTGGCGCAGACCGCTGACGGCACGCTGTGGGTGGGCACCGAGGAAGGCCTCGACCGCATGCGTGCCGATGGCCGCCATTTCGACCACGTGCAAAGCCCGCCGCGAGACGATGGGGAGCCGGATGCCTTCGGCGCGGTGGTCGCGCTGTTCGTCGATCGCCACGATCGGCTGTGGATCGGCACGACGCACGGTGCGTATCGCCGTGATCCGGATGGCGTCATCCGGCGCATTGCCTGCAGCGATCCGGCCGCCGTGCTCGATGTCTGGGAGATCGAGGGCAACCCGGGCGATGACGAAATCCGCATGGCCACCACGAGCGGCCTGTTCCTGGTCGGCGCCGATGACGTGGCGCGCCCGTTTGCCACGCCCGGCCTGCCCGATACCAATGTGATGACCAGCGCGCGCGATCGCGAGGGGCGGCTGTGGATCGGTACGCAGAAGGGCCTGTACCTGCAGCCGCGCCCGCATGCTCCGCTGGTCGCCGTGCTCGACCAGCCGGTGTTGTACGGCAACCTGCCCGGCAGCTGGGTGTGGAAGATCACGGTCGATCGCGAGGGCGGGCTGTGGTTCGCCCTGTACGACGGCGGCGTGGCCTACCTGGCGCCCGGTTGGTACGGCATGAGCCGCTACACGCACATCCCCGATGACCCGGCCAGTCTGCGCGATTCCATGGCCACCGCGATGGCGCGTGCGCGCGACGGCACGCTGTGGGTGGGCGAACGCGGCGGCCGCGTGGACAAGCTCGACCCCGCCAGCGGACGCGTGCAGCACGTGCTGTCCGGCCTGCGCGGCGACGTGCAGGGCATGACCGAGGATGCCGACCACAACTTGTGGATCGCTACCCAGGGCGCGCTGTATCGCTATCGCGACGGCCGGGTGGATCGTGTCGACCCGCAGCAGCAGGTCCTGCACACGCCGCTCGAAGTGGAGGCCGGTCCGCACGGGAAGCTGTTTGTGCGCACGTTCAACCAGGGCCTGTTCCGCATCGATCCGCAGACGCTGTCAGTGACCCCGGTGGCGATCGAGGGCGGCAACGGGCGCGCGCGCTGGGGCAGTCAGATGACGCTGCGCTTCGGCGCGTTCTGGTATGCCAGCGACGGCGGGCTGTACCGGCTCGATCCCACGCTGGGCCACTTCGAGCCGGTGCCCGGCGTCGCCAACGACCGTTCGGTGGACGCCTTCGACACCTCGCCCGACGGCTTCTGGCTGGCGCGCTCCGACGGGCTGGAGCATTACCGGCTTGCGCCTGACGGCAGCCTTGCGCTCGATCGGCGCGTGGGCGCCGACGAGGGCTGGCCGTCGATCAACGTGGTCGACCTGCGCATCGACGCGCACCGGCGGGTGTGGATCTTCGGCAGCGACGGCTTGTGGCGGTTCGATCCGGCGTCCGGCCGCTTTCGCGCCATGGGCCTGCAGGATGGCCTGGCCAACGGCGAGTTCTTCCGCGGCTACAGCCGGCTGGAGGACGGCACCATCTACGCCCCTACCTTCGGCGGCGTGGTGGGTTTCAACCCCGACCGCATCACCGAGCAGGACAGCACGCCGCCGCTGGCCATCACCCGCGTGCGCGTGCGTCGTCGCGGCAAGCTGCACGAGCTGCCGCCGCACGGCACGCTGACGATCGACTGGCGCGACCGCGAGGTGAGCGTGGTGGCGCGGCTGTTTTCGTACATCGATCCGGTGGCCAACCGCTATCGCTTCCGCATGGTGGGGCTGGATTCGGGCTGGGTCGATGTCGACCATCGCGGCGAGCGTGAATTCGCCGGACTCCCGCCCGGCGATTACCGGCTGGAGGTGATGGGCGCGGGACCCAGCAGCCGCTGGATCAGCCTGGCGCAGCCGCTGCGCATCCACGTCGACGCGCCGCCGTGGCTGCGCTGGTGGGCGTGGCTGGCGTATGTGGTGGCCGCGGCGTTGCTGGCGATCTTCGCGCTGTGGCTGTGGCAGCGGCGTCTGGCGCAGCGGCACCGTCTCGATCTCTCCGAGCAGCAGCGGCAGCTGGCCGAAGCGGCAAGCGCGGCCAAGACGCGCTTTCTGGCCACGCTCAGCCACGAAATCCGCACGCCGATGACCGGCGTGATGGGCATGGCCGAACTGCTGCTCGCCACGCCGCTGCGGCCGGACCAGAACGACTACGCCCACGCCATGCAGCGCTCCGGCACGATGCTGCTGACCCTGCTCAACGACGCGCTGGACCTGGCCCGCATCGAGGCGGGCCGTTTCGAACTGGAGCCGGCGCCGTTCGATCCGCGCGAACTGCTGCAGGACGTGGCGCGACTCACCCGCGCGCAGGCGCAGGGCAAGCGCATCGGCCTCACCCTGGCCCCGCTGTCGGACCTGCCGCCGCGCCTGCTCGGCGACGCCACGCGGATCAAGCAGATCCTGCTCAACCTCACCGGCAACGCGGTGAAGTTCACCGAGCGTGGCGAGGTGAGCCTGAGCGCTCGGTGCAGCGCCGACGGCGTGGTGTTTTGCGTCACCGACACCGGGCCGGGCATTCCCGAGGCCAGCCAGGCGCGCCTGTTCCAGCGCTTCGAGCAGGAGGACAGCCCGCACCGGCGCGCCGGCAGCGGGCTGGGGCTGGCGGTCTGCCGCGAGCTGGTGACCATGATGGGCGGCTCGATCGAGCTGGAATCACGGCTCGGGGAAGGCAGCACTTTTCGCGTGCGGCTGCCGTTGCCGACGCTGGCCGCCGCGGGAACCGCCGGCGCGCCGGTGCCACCCGAGCGCGGTCATGTACCCGTCTGCCATGTGCTGCTGGTGGAGGACGACGCGATCGTGGCGGCGGTGATCCGCGGCCTGCTGCAGGCGCAGGGGCACCGCGTCAGTTACGCCCCCCACGGCCTCGCCGCGCTGGCCGAGTTGGGCAACGCGCCGATCGACCTGATGCTGCTCGACCTGGATCTGCCCGGCGTGGACGGCTTCCAGCTGGCGCGGATGATCCGCCAGCGCGAAGGCGAGGGTGAACACCTGCCGATCGTGGCGATCACCGCGCGCTCCGGCGGCGACGAAGAAGCGCGCGCACGCGCGGCGGGCATGGACGGCTTCGTGCGCAAGCCGATTTCCGGCGCGCAGCTGGCATACGTGATCGAGGATGTGCTGGTGCACGCGCCGCGCGAGGAGGACACCGCCGACGAGGCGGGTTGAGCGCGGGCGAAACGGCATCCGTCGGGGGTCCGCGACCGGTCCGATCGGCGTGTCTGCGTAGCCGGACGGCTGGCGGGTGCCGAGCGCCGGGGCAGCCGCCGGTGGCGCCGGCGCCGCCCGCTCACATGTCGAACTTGTTCACCTCGAAGCCAAGCCGGGCGTACTCGCGCCAGCGTTCGCGCGAGCCTTCGCGTTCGGCCGGATCGGCGGCCACCACTTCCAGCACGCGCTCGAAGCGTCCCGGCGCGCAGGTTTCGCGCAGGTTGATCACCAGCGGGCGGTCGGCGGTCTCGACGCCCGGTGGCACGATCAGCACGGCGGTGTCGGCGTCATCGTCGTCGCCGGCCAGCTGGTGCGGAATGAAGGCGTCCTCGTCGAACGCCCACAGCAACTCGTCCACCGCCTCAGCCTGCTCGAAGTCGCGCACCAGGATCAGCGTCGGCTGCTGCGCCGCAAACGCCCGCCGCGCCAGCTCGCACACCAGCAGCAGCGGCTGCTCGCGAAAGCGCGGCTTGTCGATCAGGTAGAAGTCGGCGCGGGGCATGAAGGGAGGGTCGTCGCTTTAGCGGTGGCTCGTCATTCCAGCGCAGGCTGGAATCCAGTGTCTTTTGCCGTTGACCAGCAGGACGGATTCGATCGCGGCTGTAGCCGCAAGGCGCTGGATTCCAGCGTTCGCTGGAATGACGGTGGGGGTCATCACGCGCCGGCGCGATCCAGCAGCCACTGCGCCAGCAGCGGCACCGGGCGTCCCGTGGCGAGGCCCTTGCGGCCCTCGTCCCACGCGGTGCCGGCGATGTCCAGGTGCGCCCAGCGCTGGCCTTCGGTGAAGCGCGAGAGGAAGCAGCCGGCGGTGATCGCGCCGGCGCTCTTGCCGCCGATGTTGGCCACGTCGGCAAAGCCCGATTCCAGCTGGGTCTGGTAGTCGTCCCACAGCGGCAGGCGCCAGGCGCGGTCGAGCGTGGTCTCGCCGGCGGCGAGCAGTTCGGCGGCGAGGTCGTCGTGCTTGCTCATCAGGCCGGTGGCGTGCTTGCCCAGCGCGACCACGCAGGCACCGGTGAGCGTGGCGGCGTCGATGATGGTGTGCGGCTTGTAGGTCTGCGCGGTCCAGGTGAGCGCGTCGCACAGGATCAGGCGACCCTCGGCGTCGGTGTTGAGCACTTCGATGGTGAGGCCCGACAGGCTGGTGAGCACGTCGCTGGGACGGTAGCTCTCGCCGTCGGGCATGTTTTCCACGCTCGGCACCACGCACACCAGGTTGGTCTTGACGCCCATCTTCACCGCGGCGACGAAGGCGCCCAGCACGCCGGCCGCGCCGCCCATGTCGAACTTCATCTCCTCCATGCCCGGACCGGGTTTGAGGCTGATGCCGCCGGAATCGAAGGTGACCCCCTTGCCGACGAAGGCGTACGGCGCGTCACCGTCGGCGCCGCCCTTGTATTCCAGCGCGATCAGGCGCGGCTTGTTGGCCGAGCCGCGGCCCACCGCCAGCAGCGAGCCGAAGCCGAGCTCGTCCATTTCCCTTTCGTCCAGCACGCGGCAGCTCACCTTGTCGCCGTGGGCATCGGCGAACGACTGCGCCTGGCTGGCGATGTAGGCGGGGGTGCAGATGTTCGGTGGCAGGTTGGCCAGCTCGCGGGCGAAGCGCACGCCCTCGGCGATGGCGATGCCCTGCTCCAGCCCGGCCTGCGCGTCGGCGCCGCCAGCGAAGGCCACGCCGGCCAGTTCGGGCTGCGCGGGCATGTCGCGGGGCTTGAAGGTGGCGGTGTAGCGATAGCCGGCGTGGTCGGTGGCGAGCACCGCGGTGCGCACGCGCCAGGCGGTGTCGCGGCCGGGTACGTCGATGTCGGTGAGGTAGGACACGGCGCCGTCGATCGGCAGCCGGCCCAGCGCGCGCGCCGCATCGGCGCTGACGCGCTGGTAGCGGGTCGCGTCGAAGCCCTTCTGCTGGCCCAGCCCCATCACCAGCACGCGCTTGGCAGCGATGCCCGCCGGGGCGAACAGCATGTGGGCGCTGCCGCCCTTGCCGGTGATGTCGCCGCTCTCCACCTGCCGCTTGATCGCGCCGTCGGCCGCGCTGTCGATGCGCGCGGCCGCGCTGGAAAGCACGCCGCCTTCGTACACGCCTACCACCACGCAGGGCGTCTCGACGGTTTCGGGGGAGGCGGAGGCGAGGCTGAACTGAAGCGTCATGGGAGGTCCTGCAGTAGGCGCCGGCGCGGCCGGACAGGCTAGACTTGGGGTTTGCCAAACGCCCCTGCGGGCGCGGCTCAAGCCCCTGATTCTATCGCATGCTGAGCATCCTCGATCGTTACTTCCTGCGCGAGCTGGGCCAGACCATGGTCGCTACCGCGATCGTGCTGGTGACCGTGCTCGCCGGCAGCAGCTTTGCCCGCGTGCTGCAGCAGGTGGCCAACGGCAGCTATCCGGCCAGCGTGATGTTCCAGGTGCTGGGGCTGAACATGCTCGACGGCCTGTCCAACCTGCTGCCGCTGTCCGGCTACGTGGGCGCGCTGTGGGCGATGGGACGGATGTATCGCGAGAGCGAAATGCACGTGCTGGCTTCCTCCGGCATGGGCGGGCGCGGCCTGCTGCGCCCGGTGGCGATCCTGGCGGTCACCATCGCGCTGGCGGTGGGGCTGGTGTCGCTGTGGCTCGGCCCGTGGGCCTCGCGCACCTCGACGGCGCTGATCGACTCGGCCAACCGTTCGGTGATCGCTGCCGGTCTCGACGCCGGGCGCTTCACCGAGTTGCCCGGCAAGAACGGGGTGATCTTCGTCGATACGCTCAGCCGCGACGGCAGCCAGCTCGGCAAGACCTTCATCGCCACCGAGCGCAAGGGCAGCGACGGTCTTTCGCACCTGCGGCTGATCACCGGCGCCAGCGGCGAGCTGTACCAGGAGAGCGACGGCAATGGCCGCTTCCTCGGCCTGCGCGACGGCTGGCAGTACGAGCTGCCGCTGGGCGCCGACAACTGGCGGCGCATTCGCTACGAGCGCAACGATGCCTCGCTGTCCAATGTGCAGGGCGACAGTGACAGCAACCCGATCCACGGCGTGGGCACGATCGCGCTGGCACGCACTGACTCCGACGAGGCGCGCGCGGAGCTGGCGTGGCGCATCGGCTCGCCGGTGATGGCGCTGGTGCTGATGATGCTGTCGCTGCCGCTGGCCCGGCAGAACCCGCGCGAGGCGCGCTATGGCCGGCTGTTGCTGGCAGTGCTGGCGTTCTTCCTCTATTACAACCTGCTGGCGCTGTGCAACGGCCAGATCAGCAAGGGCCACTGGCACAGCTCCGCGCCGATGTGGGTGGTCAGCGCGCTGGCCTTTGCGATCGGCGCCTGGATGTTCCGCCGCCAGTACCAGCCGCGCCGCGTGCGTGCCAGGCCGACGCCGCAGGTGAGCGCATGATGCCGCTGCGCGTGCGGCGGGTGGACTGGCTGATCGGCACCACGGTGCTGGCTTCGCTGCTCACCGTCTGGATCATGATCACCGGGCTGGACGCCCTGCTGCAGTTCCTGCGCCAGCTGAACCACGTCGGCAAGAACGGCTTCACCCTCGCCGATGCGGCGCTGTACGTGCTGGTCACCTTCCCGCGCCGGCTTTACGAGAACTTCGGCTACGCCACGGTGATCGGCGGCCTGCTCGGCCTGGGCAGCCTGGCCGGCAGCGGCGAGCTCACCGCGCTGCGCGCCGCGGGCATGTCGCAGCTGCGCATTGCCGCTTCCGCGGCGGGCGTGGTGGCCGTGCTGATCGTGGGCGTGGTGATCCTGGGCGAAACCGCGGCGCCGTGGGGCGACCAGCAGGCGCAGGCCATGCAGCTGCGCCAGAAGGGCGGGGCGCTGGGGCTGGCCGGTTCCACCGGCCTGTGGGCGCGCGACGGCCAGCGCATCATCAACGCCAAGAGCAGCCTGCTGAAGGAAGTGAACGGCCACAACCAGGTCGAGCTGGCCGACGTGCGCGTGTTCACCTTCACCGACGACGGCCAGCTCACCCGCTTCGACTGGGCGCAGAGCGCGCAGAACGACGGCCACCAGTGGACGCTGTCGAAGGTGCGCAGCACCACGCTGGACGACAAGGGAACGCACACGACCCAGGCCGCGCGCATGCCGTGGGACGTGCAGCTCAACCCGCGCGTGCTGGAACAGTCGCTGGTGCAGCCGCAGTATCTGCCGATGCGCGACCTGCGCCGCAACATGAATTATCTGGAGGCCAACGGGCAGAGCCCGGGAGTCTATGCGGTCGCGTTCTGGACGCGCGCGCTATATCCGCTGAACGTGCTGGTGCTGGTGCTGTGCGCGATGCCGTTCGCGTTCGGCAGCCTGCGCTCGGGCGGGCTGGGCAAGCGCATCTTTATCGGCATCCTGATGGCGATCGCCTGGTACTTCCTGCAGCAGGCGCTGATCAACTTCGGCACTGTCTACGGTCTACCGCCGCTGCTGGCCAACCTGCTGCCGGCGACAGTGCTGGCCATCGCCGCGTGGCTGTACTTCCGACGACACCGCTGAGGCGCACTCAGTGAACAAGCACCTCCGCGCGACCTAGCGCCGCGCGGCGCTCGCGCCAGGTTTCCGGAGTCTGCGGCTTGACGAACAGCGCGGCCAGCTCGGGATGCTCGGCCTTGGCGCGCGCTTCGATGCGGCCGATGCACGCCTCGATCTGCGGCGTGGTGAGCGCATCCTCGAACTCGGCGCTGAGCGCGGCGACCACGCGGTCGGGCCCCATCTGCACCGTCATCACGCCGTTGGCCGCACGCACGCCCGGATCGGTCGCCGCGATGCGCATCAGCGACTGGCTCATCCCCGGTCGCGCCGACTCGCCGATCAGCAGGCCCTTGGTCTCGCGCGCCAGCAGCAGCGCCGAGCAGGCCAGCACGGCGGCAATGCCCAGCGAGGCGACGCCATCGAGCACCGGCAGCTTCAGCCAGTACGCCAGCGTCAGCCCCACGATGGCGATCAGCAGGCCGGCCAGCGCGGCGGTGTCTTCCAGCAGCACGGTGAACACGCTGGGATCCTTGCTCTGGCGAAACGCCTGGAAATAGCCGCGCTCGCCCTTGCGCCGGCGAAACTCGCGCAGCGCCACCCACCACGAGCCGCCCTCGAACAGCATCGAGACGCCCAGCACGATCAGGCTGGGCAGCGGATGCTCCACCGCGACCGGATGGCGGATATGCGCGATGCCCTCGTACAGCGACACGCCCGCGCCCATCGCCAGCACCAGCAGCGCCACCATGAAGCTCCAGAAATACAGCTCGCGCCCGTAGCCGAACGGGTGGCTGTCGTCGGCCGGCTGGCGTGCGCGGCGCAGGCCGTAGAGCAGCAGCAGCTCGTTCACCGTATCGACCAGTGAGTGCACGCCTTCGCTCAGCATCGCCGAGCTGCCGGACACGGCGGCGGCGATGAACTTCGCCACCGCGATGGCGAGATTGCCGAACAGTGCGGCAATCACCACCGTGTTCGACGACGTCTCCGAGCTGTTGTTGCGGCTGACCATGCGACATCCGGGAAGTGAGTCGAACGCCCACCTTGCCGATGATGGCGTGGACGCCCCGTCGACGCCCCGCGTGTTCGACCGAGGGCGGCTTGTCGCTTCGCGGGCAAAGGCGGCATGCCCGCGATCAATTCGACAAACGGACGCACCCCGTGTGCGGATGGATCTTCCGGTTTTCGGTCGACAGCCAAACCCGATCAGAACTGCATGCGTGATGTCGCGCGGTGCAACAGCAGGTGCGTGAACTTGACACCCCCTGTCGGGATATTCGGTCGTACTGGGGGTGCCAGATGGAAGGGTTATCATGAAGATCAGGATTACTGCACTCGCGCTTACATTGGCCACGTTGGCTTTCGTAGGCTCAGACGTTGCTGGTGGGAGTCTTTCCCGGCAGGCTACCCTCCCGTTCTCGTAGCCATCGTGATTCAACCCGATGGCGATGCAGTTCACGTTTATCAGTGTCAGCCTGACAGCTCACCCACGCCTCCGGTGCTGATACGTTCTCGGTCAGGCGATTCGCCGGCTCTTTGCAGTGCGTCGCGTTGATCGACGACGATTTCGTATTCGATATGGCTGGTCAGTCGCGCTTGAATGTTCCGTCGCGGCTTGCCCGGTCTGGTGCCCTGCGATAGGGTCGGGCGGGCGGCTTTCTGAGTCATGCAAGTTGGGGGTACTCCATGCCGAGTCAATGGAAGTCCTGTTGTTTCTTCATCGCTTGCGCTGCGGCTTTCACAGGCACATCGTTTGCGGGTAATTTGCCCAAACAGGAAGCCGTGATGAAAGGCGACGTTGCAGGTTACGCACAGAGCAAGCTCCCGCTTCCCGGTCCAGTCGTGATCTACGTATACGCTTCACCCGGAATCCTGGTCGCGGCGATCAAGGCGCACGGGAGCTACGATGGAGATGTCATGCGCAAGGTCGAGGCTGCCATCGATGCACGTGACTTTAAGGACTTCGAAAATCCGGAGCTTTCCGGCACTGCCGTGGCCTTGAAGGATTATCTTTTTGATCAAGGCTATCGAATCGAAGACGTGGTAAGCAAAGAAACGCCCTACACGCTATTGCTCGCCGTCATGGATCTGAGCAATCCAGACTGTGCCAGCGCTTCGAAGTTGAGTGATCGATATACACAAGTGTTGCGTCGTGCCGTGGAGCAGGTATCCGTACGCGATGCCTATACGATAGGCATGGTCGAATTGAGTTCGTCCACGGTCAAGATTGAGTGCAAGAAATAGGCGCGCCCATGGTGCGTTACTACTTCTCGCTGGCAATTGGAGGGCTTCAGCGCACGCCGTGGTTGGCTTTGCTCATGGTTCTTACCTTGGCTATTGGCCTGTCGACCTGCATGATCACCATCGCGCTGCGCCATGCGTTGGCGATGGATCCTGTCCCCGGCAAAAGCTTGCGGTTGTTGAATTTGCAGGACCCTTCCGTTCCGTATGAGGCCGGCGCGCGGTTTTCGTACGGGGAGGCCGGGCAGCTGACCCGCATGGGCGCACCCGACGCCGTTTCGAGCGAATCCGGTATGGGTACGGTTACCTCGATTTCCGTCGCAGGCCAGCGCGTGGCCATGGATGGCGGTCTGGGAATACGCTATGCCACCGCGGGATTCTTCGCGATGTTCGATATATCGCTCGAGCGTGGTCGGGTATGGACCCGCGACGAAGAGCAAAGCGCCGCGCCAGTGGCGCTTATCAGCGAGGATCTCGCGGCGGAACTCTTTCCACATGCTTCTCCCCTGGGGCACCAGGTGGGCGTCGGCGATACGCAGTACACCGTGATCGGTGTGCTCCGCCCATGGAACCCGCAACCGCATTACATTGATCTGACATTGGGAGCATTCGGAACAGGCGGCGCTGGAATTTATCTGCCGGTAAAGACCATCAGGTACGCGCCGGACGACATGCTGGTGTTCCAGAGGTGCCCCCGGAGCCACCCGTCGCTCGCACTCCCGGCCGATTTGCTTTCGTCGGCGTGCGGCTGGCTATCCGTTTGGTACTTGGTGCCATTCGAACAGGACGTGAGTCGGCTGACGCACGCAGTAGAGAGCCAGCTTCCAGAGGTCTTTCCAGCGACCCCGGCAAGCAAGCTGCACTTATTGAATGTGCGGCAAATAGTGGCGGATGTGGTGCCTGCTTCGGTAAATCTGTATGCGTTACTTGGCGTGATTTTTCTTGTGTTGTGCGTAGTCAATGCATCGGGTATGCAGCTTTCCCGCCTGATGCGCGGCACCGCGCAGATTGGCATCCGGCGTGCGTTGGGGGCCAGCCGCCTCGACATCGTCAAGCAATATCTTTGTGATGCGCTCCTTGTCGGGGGAGCCGGCGGGATGGCGGGAATGATGCTGACCTTTGTCGGGATGTACTTTGTGCGCCAGTTACCACTAGGCGAGGTGCGATATGCGCAGATGGCATACATGGATGGAACCATGTTCGCCTTGATGGTGCTGCTTGTCTTCGTGTGTAGTGCCCTCGCGGGCGTTGTGCCTGCGTGGATGGCTAGTCGAGCCGATCCGGCTCTGGTCATCAAGGCAGCGCAATGAGCCTTCTGGCCAGTACCTGGCGTTCGGTTTGGCGCTTCCATCGCGTGCTTGCGGCGATTCTGGTACTGGAATATGCGTTCACGTTCGCCATCGTCCTGGCTGCGTCGGGCATCCTCGTGGCCCGTGTCACAGCGATCAACCAGACGAGCGGTGTGGACGAGCATGGCCTGTACGTCTTGCAGGGCATGGGTATCAACCAGCCCGTACATCGCTCGGATTTATTCGATGCCAAGGAGAGATTTCAGGCGGTGGCCGGACGGGGGCGGGTTGCTTTCGGTTCCAGCCTTCCTTTTCTTGGCAGTCGCGCCAAGGTTCAGTCGATCGCTGTTCCGGGTGCCCCCATCTCCGCGCAGCCTTTGGAAGCCAACGGTTACGCGGCAGATCCAGCTTTTTTCCAGGTTCTGGGGCTGCGGCTGTTGCAAGGACGTGGGTTTCGAGCTGATGAAATGGTGTACCGCTATGGCGACTCCTCCCATCTGGTCATGCTCAGCTCCGATCTCGCGGAACGGCTTTTTCACGACGAGGAGGCAGTCGGCAAACAGGTCGATATAGCCGGCCAGATGCGCACGGTGGTTGGCGTGTTCAGTCCGCTGGCGGCACCAGCCTATTTTGGGAATCGAAGCACGACCTACACCTATCTTTTGCCCGAGCGTGCTGGCGCCGACCTGATCGTCATTCGGTATGACGGACCCGTAGCCAATCTGGCACGAACCTTGGTTGCGCTGCGCAAGTCGGATGAAGGAAATGTCCGTTGGTCGCTCTTACCGTACACGACCATACGCGAGTCGTACTTCAGGTCGGACCGTTTGGCGGTTGCGGCACTGATTGGAGTGATGAGTATCGTGCTGGTGACAGCACTGTGCGGGATTCTCGGGTTGACGAATTATTGGGTCGCAAGAAGGAAGCACCAGATAGCCACGCGCCGGGCGTTGGGGGCAAGGAAGCGGGACATCAGTCTCCACTTCGTCGGAGAAAGCAGTTTGCTGGTGGTGACAGGTTTGCTGTCGGGGTTGGTTCTCGATGTTTCTCTCGGGCTTTTTTTCGCAAACTTGCGGATAGAAATCGGACCAGCCATGTTGTTGCTCTCCATCGGTCTGGTTCTGCTCTTGGCCTGGGTGGTGGTTTTCACCTCATTGCGCCGCTGGCTGCGCCTCGATCCGGCTGAATTGATGCGTTCGGGCTGAGAAACGTGAAGTTGCCTGGAACAGCGATACGCAGCAAGCTGCCGCTTTCCCGATAAGTGAGGCGAGCTGTGGAACCGGTTGATCTGCGCAGTGACACCGTGACCCGACCGACTGCGGCGATGCGCGCGGCAATGGTCGAGGCGGCGGTGGGCGATGACGTCTACGGTGAGGACCCGACGGTCAACGCGCTGCAGCAGCGGCTCGCCGACGACCTGGGTTTCGAGGCGGGACTGTTCGTGCCCACCGGCACCCAGTCCAACCTGGTCGGACTGATGGCGCACTGCGAGCGCGGCGACGAGTACATCGTGGGCGCCGATGCGCACACCTATCGCTGGGAAGGCGGCGGCGCCGCCGTGCTGGGCTCGATCCAGCCGCAGCCGATTGCGCAGGACGCCGACGGCACGCTGCCGCTGGACAAGGTGGCGGCCGCGATCAAGCCCATCGACCCGCATTTCCCGCGCAGCAAGATCCTCGCACTGGAGAACACCTGGTGGGGCCGCGCGCTGCCGTTGGACTATCTCGCCGCCGCGCGCACGTTCACCCGCGAGCGCGGCCTTGGCCTGCATCTGGACGGTGCGCGGCTGTTCAACGCAGCGGTCGACTGCGGCGTGCCGGCGCGCGAGATCACCCAGCATTTCGACAGCGTGTCGGTGTGCCTGTCCAAGGGCCTCGGTGCACCGGTGGGTTCGGTACTGGTGGGCTCGGCGGCGCTGATCGACAAGGCGCGGCGCTGGCGCAAGGTCGCCGGCGGCGGTTGGCGCCAGGCCGGCCTGCTCGCGGCGGCGTGCACGTACGCGCTGGATCATCACGTCGAGCGGCTGGCCGACGATCACGCCCGCGCCGCGCGGCTGGCTGAAGGGCTGGGCGCGATCCCCCACGTGAAGCTGCTCGGCCAGCACACCAACATGGTCTACGTCGACGTGCCGGTGGAGCGGCTGCGCGATCTGGACGTCCATCTGCGCGCCCGCGAGATCCGCATCGGCATCGGCTACACGCCCACGCTGCGGCTGGTGACGCACCTGGACGTGGACGACGAGGGCGTGGCGCGCACGGTGGCGGCGTTCGAGG
>DASUJJ010000237.1:0-8187 GCA_036279335.1 Dyella sp. | reverse complement strand
ACCTCAACCCCGACCAGTGGGCGCGGGTAGTGGAGCTGGTGAAGGAGCGCAAGCTGCTGCCCTTCGTCGACATGGCCTACCAGGGTTTCGACCAGGGCATCGACGCCGACGCCACCGCGGTGCGCATGTTTGCCGAGTCCGGCATCGAGGCGTTCGTGGTGGCCAGCTCGTATTCCAAGTCGTTCTCGCTGTACGGCGAGCGCGTGGGCGTGCTGTCGATGGTCGGCGCTGATCGCGAGGAAGCTGCGCGCCTGCGCTCGAAGATCAAGCAGACCATCCGCGCCAACTACTCCAGCCCGGCCGCGCACGGCGGCCAGCTGGTGGCCGGCGTGCTGGCCAGCACCGAGTTGCGCGCGCTGTGGGAGAGCGAGCTGGGCGCCATGCGCGAGCGCATCCACGCGATGCGCGCCGGGCTGGTGCAGAAGCTCGCGGCGCATGGCCACGAGTTCGGCTTCATCCAGCGCCAGGCGGGCATGTTCTCGTACTCGGGCCTGAGCAAGGCGCAGGTTGATCGTCTGCGCGAGGAGTTCGCGATCTACGCGCTCGGTACCGGGCGCATCTGCGTGGCGGCGCTCAACACGCAGAACCTGGGCTACGTCGCTGATGCCATCGCCACGGTGGTGGGCTGAGGGTGCTGTCGCATCATCTGCGCCCAGGTCGCCTCACACTCCCTATCCGTCATCCCAGCGAAAGCTGGGATCCAGCGTCTTTAGTGGACCGAAGCCAAGGCACTGGATCCCGGCTTGACCAGCCCTTCGGCTGTTAAAAAGCACCTCGCCGGGATGACGGTGAGGGAGTACGCAGCTTCTTCGCGTAACCCGGCGGCGCCGAGCCACCCACCTACATCCCGCGGCCAGGGCCCTTCCGCCCGCCGCCCCAACCCGGACACCGCATGTTCTTCCGCAATCTCACCCTGTTCCGCTTTTCCCCCGCCGTCGCCGAGGATCTGAACCGCCTGGACGACGCCCTCGCCGAGCACCGCCTGCGTCCCTGCGGCCCGCTGGAAATGTTCACCAAGGGCTTCGTGCCACCGGTGGGCCGCGGCGAGGAGGCCGCGCTCACCCACGTCGTCAACGCCTGCACCATGGTTACCGTGGGCGGCGAGGACAAACTGCTGCCCGCCGCGGTGATCAACGACGAGCTGCAACGCAAGGTGCAGAAGATCGCCGAGGAGGAAGGCCGCAAGGTCGGTGGGCGCGAGCGCAAGCGGATCAAGGAAGACCTGCTCACCGAGCTGCTGCCGCGCGCCTTCGTGCGCACCTCGCGCATGTCCGCCTACGTCGACAAGAAGCACGGCTGGCTGGTGCTGGATACCTCCAGCCGCAAGTCGGCCGAGAACGCGCTGACCCAGATCCGCGAGGCGCTGGGCAGTTTTCCCGCCGTGCCGCTGGCGCCGGAAGAAGGCCCGCGCGTGCTGATGACCGACTGGCTCGCCAACGGCACGCTGCCGGCCGGGCTGGCGCTGGGCGACGAGGTGGAGCTGCGCGATCCGGCCAGCGCCACCGGCGCCATCGCCAAGTGCCGCCGGCAGGAGCTGGACAGCGAGGAGATCAAGGAGCACCTGCGCAACGGCAAGCAGGTGTTCCAGCTCGGGCTGGTGTTCGACGAGCGCATGAGCTTCGTGTTGGGCGAAGACCTGATCGTGCGCAAGCTCAAGTTCCTCGACGTGGTGCTCGACGAGATGGGCGACAGCCACCCCGATGCCGCCGCCGAGGCCGATGCCAGCTTCGCCCTGCTCACGCTGGAGCTGGAGCGCCTGCTGGCCAAGCTGGAGGAGTGGTTTGGCCTGCCGCGGCCGGCCGACGCCTGACATACGCAGGCGCATGGTGGGTGCCGCCGCACACGTGGCCGCACCCGGCTGAAACATCACGTGCGCGTCGCCGATCCCTGCCAGAATCCACGGTGACCCCGGCGCAGGCGGGCGACTTCGTCGCTACTCCCGCCGCGGTGTGACCCACAGGCAGACGGCAGCATGGCGCAGCAACTGGAAGGCGACTGGCTGGAACTGGCGACCGCCGGCGGCAGCACGATCCGCGTGCTGAAGGCCGCGCATCCGCGCGCGCGCCGGCTGCGCCTCACGGTCACGCCGAGGGGCGCGCGCGTGAGCTATCCGCACGGTACCCATCCGGCCCAGGTCAGCGCGTTCCTGCGCAGCCACGCCGACTGGCTGGAGCAGAAGCTCGACGAGCTCAACCTGCTGGTGAAGCCGCTGCCGCCGCTGCGCGTGGGCCACGCCACCGAGATCCCCGTGCGCGGCGAACGCGTGCAGCTGGACTGGGCCGAAGGCCCGTATCCGCGCATCGAGAGCATGGAGACCGGCATCACCCTGATCATCCCGCGGCCGCACACCCGCGCCCTGCCGGTGGCGCGCGGCCTGCTCGCCTCGCATTTCGAATCGCTGATCCGCCGCGACGTCTCGCGCTGGCTCGCCAGCTACGTGCCGCAGCTGGGCCTGGCGCCTACCGCGCTGAAGATCCGCCCGCTGAAAAGCCTGTGGGGCAGCCTCGACACGCGCGACCGCATCAACCTCGACCTCGCCCTCGCGCTGGCCCCGCCTGCCGCGCTGCGCTACGTGCTCGCCCACGAGCTGTGTCACCTCAAGGTGCGCAACCACTCGCCGCGTTTCTGGGCGCTGGTGGAAACCCTGTTTCCCAGCTGGCGCGAGCAGCGCGACTGGCTGCGCCAGCACGGCTCGCTGCTGAAGGCGGAACTGGACCGGCTGGTGGCGGACGTGGCCGACTGAGCCCGTTTCGTGGCGGCCGGTGAGGGCAGCCGCTTGAGCTGGCCCGCGCCGCCCGGCACGCTGGCCATCCGGTCCGGGAGATTCGCCATGCAGCTACCTGTCGCCAGGCTCATCGAGGCCGGCTGGTTCATCTTTATCGCGTACTGGGCGATCCAGGCGCGGGCGGTGAAGTCGACCGCGCGCAGCGAGCCGTTCCTCGCGCGCTTCCTCAAGTACTGGTTGCCGCTGATGGTCGGTACCGCGCTCGTGCTGCCGTGGCGCGGTGGTGACGACACGCTGCTGCGCGCACGCTTTGCGCCGCCCCAACTCTGGCTACCCCTGCTGGGCGTGCTGCTGCTGTGGGCCGGCGTGGCGTTCGCGATCTGGGCGCGGGCCACGCTGGGGCGCAACTGGAGCGCGGTGGTGCAGGTGAAGCGCGATCACGAGTTGGTCGAGCGCGGCCCGTATCGCTGGGTGCGCCACCCGATTTACACCGGCCTGCTGATGGCCTTTCTCGGCACCGCGCTGGCGCTGGGCGAATGGCGCGGCCTGCTCGGCACCGCCATCGTCGGCGTGTCGTTCTGGTTCAAGCTGAAGCTGGAAGAACGCTGGATGCGCGAGCAGTTCGGTGTGCGCTACGACGATTACATGCGGCGGGTGAAGGCGCTGGTGCCCGGGGTGCTGTAGCGGATGCAGAACAGGCTGTATCGATTGAGCCATGGTTTGTAGGAGCGCGAGGGTCGTGCGACGCCTCGTCGCTGCGGCGACTCAGTGCGACAGCTCGAACGCGGTCAGCACCTGCGCCGTCTGCTCGGGCTTTTCCAGCATCGGCATGTGATTGCAGCCGCTGAGCGTGGTGCTGCTGATGGCCGCGGCGTTGACCAGGCCGTTGCGCAGGCTGTCGAGTGCGGAGATGTCGACGATCTTGTCGTCGCGGCACCACAGGCCCATCACCGGCATGGTCAGCTTGTCCAGGCGCTGCTGCACCGAGAGGTATTGTGAGGGCTGGCGCAGTGCGTTGAACGTCTTGTCGAGAAACGCACGGTTGCGCTGGTTGCGCTCGATCAGCACGTCGATGAAGCGACCCGGCAGATCGGGCACCTGCTCGAACACCAGCGCCTCCACCTTCCGGAAGCCGGCGCGGTCGTCATAAGTAAAAGGGTTGCTGCCGGCGAGCGCGGCGCGGGTGAAGTCGTTTTCTTTCGAGCGGAGGCCGAACGCATCCACCAGCACCAGCCGGTTGACCACCTGCGGATGCTCGGCCGCGTAGACGCCGGCGATGGCGCCGCCCATCGAGTGGCCCACCAGGGTGACGCTGCGCAGGCCCAGCGCCTGCATGAACTCGTCCAGCCGCGCGGCCTGGGCGTCGATGTCGTAGCTGGCGCCCACGTTGCGCGAGGAATCGCCCCAGCCGGGCAGGTCCGGAATGATCAGGTGGAAGTGCGGGGTGAGTTCCTTGGCGACCTTGAGCCACACCTCCTTGCTGGAGTCGTAGCCGTGCAGGAGGACGAGGGTGGGGCCTTCGCCGCCCTCGTAGTACGACCAGCGCGTGTCGCCGGCCTGCACGGTCTTCGTGTCCAGATGCGCGGCCATCGCCTGGCGGGCGAGATCCGCACGCAGCAGCCACTGCGGTGCGAACAGGTAGCTGCCGCCGAGCGCCACGCCGAGCACGACGATGACGCCAAGCAGGAACTTGAGCCGCCGCAGCAGCAGGCGCTGCCACAGCGGTCGGGAGGGTGCGGTGGTTGTGGCGGGCGTCTGGGTCATGGCCTGGGCCTGAGCGAAAGGGTAGGTTGCGGCGCGGTGATGTCGTCCCGTTCCTGGAACGCAGGGCCATCCGCGCACCTCGACGCTACGAGGTGGGGGCGCGTTGGGCGCCCCCCAACCGCAGGGACTTACTTCGCTGGCGTGGCCTTGGCGAAGATGCCCTCGATCACCTGTTGCGTCAGCGGGTGGTAGCCGTCCTTCGCCTTGGCGTAGGCAGCCTCGGCATAGGCCAGGCCATCGGGCGTGGCGGCGAAGGCGCGGTACACCGGCGTGGTGAGGTAGATGCGGCCGATGCGTGTCATGTGCTCGCGCGCGGCGGGCCACACGTCCTTGTCGCCGGCGGCGATGGCGTGGATGTACCAGCGCATGCCGATCTCGGCGTTCGGCGTGCCGGTGAGATGCCAGGTGGCATCCAGCGCCTGCATCGCATCCAACTTGGGCGCGTCGGGCAGGCGGTCGAGGAAGTACATCCACTCCTGCGTGTTCCAGCCCTCCGCATCGAGCTGGTCGGCGGCCAACGTGCCGGCGATGAAGGCCTTCACCTTGGCATCGATCATGTCGAAGCGCGCGGAGGTCGGCAGCGGGGCGTCCTTGGGGATGCCGGTGCCGTAGACCCAGTCATTCACTTCATCCCACGACATCTTGCCCGGGTACTTCTCGATCAGGTTGGCCTTGAGAAAGGCCAGCATCTGCTCGGTGGTGATGCTCTGGAACGCGAAGTGGTCGAAGTAGCTCTTCAGGTACGGATCGAACGCGGCGCGGCCGTAGCGCTGCTCCAGCGTGCGCAGGAACCACGAGCCCTTGTCGTAGGCCACGCTGGACAGCGCATCGTCGGCATCCACGTCGCCGGGCGTGGGTGCCAGCTTCTGGCTGTTCGCCGGCATCGTGCCGATGCTCTTTTCCAGCGCGCGCGCCGAGAGCAGCGCCTCTTCGTCGGCCAACGCCTTGCCGTAGACCGCTTCGGTAATGCGGCCCTGCACGTAGGTGGTGAAGCCCTCGTTGAGCCAGCCGTCGCGCCAGGTGGCGTTGGTCACCAGGTTGCCGGACCAGGAGTGCGCCAGCTCATGCGAGATCACCGAGGCCAGGCTCTTGTCGCCCACCACGATGGTCGGCGTGGCGAAGGTCATGTTGGGGTTTTCCATGCCGCCGAACGGGAACGACGGCGGCAGCACGATCAGGTCGTAGCGGCCCCAACGGTACGGGCCGTAGAGCCGCTCGGCGGTGACGATCATCTTCTCGGTGTCGTCGAACTCGCGCGCCGCCTTGTGCACCATCGACGGCTCGGCATACACCGCGCTGCGCGGGCCGGTGGCCTCGGCGTCGATGTCGCCGGCAGCGATCGCCAGCAGGTAGGAGGGAATCGCGTGCGGCTGGTCGAAGGAGAAGTCGCCGTTGAGCGGATGCTTGGCGTCGTTGAGCGCGCTCATCACCACGCGCACGCCCTTCGGCGCGCTCACATGGGCGGCGTAGGTGATGCGGATCGCCGGTGAATCCTGCAGCGGTACCCACGAGCGCGCGTGGATGGACTCGCTCTGCGAGAACATGAAGGGCAGCTTCTTGTCGGCGGTCTGCGCGGGGGTGAGCCACTGCAGGCCGCTGGCGTCCGGCGACGTGGTGTAGACGATGCGCACCTTGCCCGGGTGCTTCGGCGCGGCGATGGTCAGCTTGCTGCCGAGGCTCTTGTCGCGCGGCGCCAACGCGAATGTCAGCGCGCGGGCGTGGCCCTGGGCGTCGATGCCGTCGACGCTGGCGATGGCCAGGTCGCGCGTGTCCAGCACCAGCGAGGCGGCTTTCGGGCTCTTCCAGTCCAGCTTGAGCGTGGCCTGGCCATCGAGTCGGCGCTGCGGGAAGTCGATCTTCAGGTCGAGATCCAGATGGGTCACGACCACCTGGTCGGGCTGCGCGTAGGAATACGGATCGGCCGCGTGGGCGGCTAGCGGCAGCAGCAGGGCGCTGGCGGCGAGCGTGGGCAACAGGCGCATCGGGCAACTCCGGTCGACGTAAACCCCGAGTATGCCATTCGCTCCAGCGCCCCGGCCCGTGCGCAAAGGCCCGGGGCCCATGGCGTCGCGTCAGGGCAGATCGCGGACGGAGTGCGGCTCGATGCGGTACGGATGGCTCTCGGCCAGGTGCCCCGGCTGCGCCTGCACGCGCGCGATCCAGCCGCGCAGGTGGGGGTAGTCGTCGAGCGGAAAACCCGTCTCGTCGGCGCGACTGCCGTAGGCGTACACGGCAATGTCGGCAACGGTGTAGCGCTCGCCGGCCAGGAACGACCGCTCGGCCAATTCGCGCTCAAGGACCACCAGCGTGCGCTGCGCCGCCGTGCGTTTGGCCTCCACCATGGCCGGCACGCGCCGTGCGAGCTTGCCGGTGAGCGTCCAGTGGCGCAGCGCGCCGATCACCGACTCCACCCGCTCCTGCTCGAAGCTCAGCCACTGCCACACCTTGGCGCGCTCGAACGCATCGTCGGGCAGGTAAGGCGTGCCCTCGGCGAGATACATCAGGATCGCGTTGGACTCGGCCAGCGCGCGGCCGTCGTCGAGCTGGATCGCCGGCACCGTGCCGGTGGGGCTGATGCGCAGGAAATCGGCGCGCTGGCCCTCGCCCTCGAAGATGCTTACCGCGAGCGTCCGATACGGCCGCTGCAGGTGTTTCAGCAGCTGGCGCACTTTCCAGGCGTTCTGCGAGGGCAGGTAATCGAACAGGGTCAGCATGGGCGCGCGCTCCAATGGATGGCCCCCAGCATCGGCCCGGGCGTGATCGCCCGGCCATCCGTTTCTTGCGCGGGTTAGCCGAAGCGCGCGGCCAGCGCATCGGTGGCGCTGACCAGCGCGTCGACGATCGCCGGGTCGGCCGCGCTGTGGCCGGCCAGCACCACGCGCAGCTCCGCTTCGGGCCAGGCCTGGCTCAGGTCCCAGGCGCTCTTCATCGGGCAGATGATGTCGTAGCGGCCGTGCACGATGGTCGACGGGATGTGCCGGATGCGGCCGATGTCGCGCAGCAGCTGGTTGTCTTCCAGGAAGATGCGATGGCGGAAGTAGTGCGCCTCCATCAGCGCCAGGCTCACCGCGCGGTGCGGATCGTCGAAGTCGCCGCCGCCATCGGGGTCGTGCACGAGCGTGGTGCTGCCGCCCTCCCACGCGCTCCACGCCTGTGCCGCAGCGAGGCGGGTGGCTTCATCGTCGCTGGTCAGGCGGCGCCAGTAGGCCTCTAGCATGGAGTCGCGCTCGGCCTCGGGAATGTGTTCGACGAAGCGCGCCCAGCGCTCGGGAAAGATCTGCCGGGCGCCGCCGTCCATCTCGTTGAACCAGCGCAGCTCCTCGTCGCGGCCCAGGAAGATGCCGCGCAGCACCAGTCCGAGCGCGCGTTCGGGGTGCGCCTGCGCGTAGGCCAGGGCCAGCGTCGAGCCCCATGAACCGCCGAACACCACCCAGCGCGCGATGCCCAGGTGCGTGCGGATCGCCTCGATGTCGGCTACCAGATGCGCGGTGGTGTTGTCGGTGAGCTCGGCGAACGGCGTGGAACGGCCCGCGCCGCGCTGGTCGAACAGCACGATGCGGTAGCGCGCGGGGTCGAAGAAGCGGCGGTGGTAGTCCGACAGCCCTGCGCCCGGTCCGCCGTGCAGGAACACCACCGGCAGGCCGTCCGGGCTGCCGCACTGCTCCAGGTAGAGCGCATGCAGGGCGTCCACCGGCAGG
>DASUJJ010000236.1:0-4187 GCA_036279335.1 Dyella sp. | reverse complement strand
CCGGACAACTTCATGCCCTCGCCCGGCACGGTGAAGCGCTTCGAGGCGCCCGGCGGCCCCGGCGTGCGCGTGGACACCCACCTGTACGACGGCTACCGCATCCCGCCGAACTACGACTCGATGATCGGCAAGCTGATTGTGCACGGCCCGGACCGCGCCACGGCCATCGCGCGCATGCGTCTGGCGCTGGCCGAGACGGTGATCGAAGGGGTCAAGTGCAACATCCCGCTGCAGCAGCGGATCATGGCCGACGTGGGCTTCCAGCAGGGTGGCCAGAACATCCACTACCTGGAAAAGCGCATGGCCGAACAGAAGGGCCATCCGCCCGCGGATCACTGACGCCACCCTGTAGGAGCGCACCGAAGTGCGCGAACGCGTTTGGTCATTGATCTGCGAAGAGCGTTCGCGCACTTCGGTGCGCTCCTGCCGTTTTCTGGATACACCATGCCCTTCCTCGAACTCTCCCTCACCGTCCGCGCCGAGCAGCAGCCCAGCGTGGAAGACGCGCTGGAAGAACTCGGCGCGCTCTCGATCACCCTGCGTGACGCCGACGCGGAAACGCCCGACGAGCAGGCGATCTTCGAGCCGGGCGTGGGCGAGCTGCCGCTGTGGCCCACGATCACCCTCAACGCGCTGTTCGATGCCGACGCCGACCGCCGCGGCCTGACCGAGGCCCTGGGCGACCTGCTGCCGTGGCTGGAGCCGGCGCAGCTGGCCTTCGTGCAGGTGGAGGACCAGGACTGGGAGCGCGCGTGGATGGACCAGTTCCAGCCGATGCCGTTCGGCCGACGGTTGTGGATCTATCCGTGGAACATCGAGCCACCGGCCGACGATGACCTCGTGGTGGTGCGGCTGGACCCGGGCCTGGCCTTCGGCAGCGGCACCCACCCCACCACCGCGCTGTGCCTGGAGTGGCTGGATTCGCTGGATCTCGCCGGCAAGTCGGTGACCGATTTCGGCTGCGGCTCGGGCATTCTCGCCATCGCCGCGCTCAAGCTCGGAGCGGCCCGTGCCGTGGGCGTGGACAACGACCCGCAGGCGCTCACCGCGTCGCTCGACAACGCCGAGCGCAACGCCGTGGCCGATCGGCTGGCGGTGTACCTGCCACAGGATTTCGACGGCGCACCCGCCGACGTGTTCGTCGCCAACATCCTCGCCGGTCCGCTCGGCGAGCTGGCGCCCACCTTCGCCGCCGCGGCGAAATCCGGCGCGCCTTTCGCCATCTCCGGCATCCTCGACGGCCAGCAAGACGAACTGCTCGCGCGCTACGGCGAGTGGTTCGACGAGCTGCGCGTGGACCAGCGCGAGGACTGGGTGCGCATCAGCGGCCGCCGCCGCTGAGGCACGCCTGGCAGCAAGTGCGGCAAGGCGCTCTTGCGTGGGGTGCCGTCGATCGCGGGATGCGAGTCGCCGCAGCGAGGCAATGAACCGGAGTGGAAAACCCGGAGTAGGCCCGGCAGCCGCGGTCGCTTGTGTTTCTGCCGCCCGGGCTCCTAGGCTTGCCGCAGCCCGCATCCCAAGTCCGCATGTACACCCAGTGCCCTGACTGCCTCACCGTGTTTTCGCTCGACGTCGACGCCTTGACGACGGCGGGCGGCCATGTGCAGTGCAGCCACTGCGACACGGTGTTCGATGCGCTGGCCTGCCTCGCCTCGCAGCTGCCGCCCGAGCCGTTCACCCAACTGACGGTTGCCGTCCCTCCCGGTCCCGCGCCGCGGCTGGAACTGGCGGTGTATCGTCCGCGCCCGCAGCCCGCCGCCGTGGCCGTGGTGGGCGATGAACCTTCCCGCGAGCCGGCGGCAGGCGACTTCAGCGGGCTCGTGTTCACCCCACGCTTCGCACGCGGGCAGCGCAAGAAGCGCCCGCGCGAGCGCAGCACCCGTCCGCCCGGCGGCGAGCGGCGCTGGCCATGGGCGCTGGTGTGCCTCGCGCTCACCGTGTTGCTCGGGGCGCAGGTGGCTTGGGCGCAGCGCAACCCGCTGCTCTCCGATCCGGTTACCGGCAGCTGGCTGCGCGAGGCCTGCGCCACGCTCGGCTGCCACCTTCCGTTGGTGCCCAGCGTGGGCCAGTTGCATCTGATCGCGCGCGACGTGGAGGCCCATCCGAGCGTGCGCGGCGCGTTGATGATCAGCGCCACGCTGCGCAACGACGCGCCGTTCGCCCAGCCCTACCCGGTGGTCAGCCTGGTGCTGGCCGACGCGCAGGGGCGCCGGGTGGCGATGCGCCGGCTGCGCCCATCGGAGTACCTGGACGACAGCGAGACCCTGCGTGCCGGCATGGCGCCGGGCGCGGTCACCGCGCTGGTGTTGGAGGTGGAGGATCCGGGCAACAAAGCGGTGGCTTTCGAGTTCGGCTTCGAATAGTCAAGGCCTGCGCGCACTTAATTTTATGCAACGGCGAGGGTACACTCGACCTCTTCGCGCATCCGGCCAACCGGCCAGCGATGCACGCCGCCGACGCGGCAAACGCCATAACCAGCGCGGTGACCGATGCAGTCGCCGCCTCAGGACGTGAGGGATATGTCAGTGAACGCCGTCAGACTGCCTGTCCACGAGGCCAGCCGCGAGTCCTCGTCGCAGAGTGCGCTGAGTGAATGCGTCAGCCGCACCGTGCGTCGCTACCTGGCAGACATCGGCGACACCGAAGGCACCGAAGGCCTGCACGCGCTGGTGATCCGCGAGGTCGAAGGCCCGCTGCTGCGCGAGGTGATGGCGTTCCACGAGGGCAACCAGAGCCGCGCCGCCACGGCGCTGGGCATCAACCGCGCCACGCTGCGCAAGAAGCTGGCCAACCACGGCATGCTCTGAGCACGTCGGCGCGTGGAACCCGGATAGACCAAAAGGCCCGCAAGGGCCTTTTTCATTTGGCCGTCCAGACGGCTGATCGGTCGGCGGCTCGCGCTGGGCTATAATCGCGGGCTTTCCCGCCCTGGAAGCCGCCATGCCTGCCGCCGCCGTCACGCCCGTTCGCCGCGCCCTGCTCAGTGTCTCGGACAAGACCGGGCTGCTCGACCTGGGCCGGCGCCTTGCTGCTGCCGGCGTGCAGCTGCTCTCCACCGGCGGCACCGCCAAGGCGCTGCGCGATGCCGGCATTGCGGTGACCGATGTCAGTGACCTCACCGGCTTCCCCGAGATCATGGACGGCCGCGTCAAGACGCTGCATCCCAAGGTGCACGGCGGCCTGCTCGGCCGGCGCGGCACCGACGATGCAGTGATGGCCGAACTGGGCATCGCGCCGATCGACCTGCTGGTGCTCAACTTGTATCCGTTCGAAGCCACGGTGGCCAAGCCGGACTGCACGCTGGAGCAGGCAATCGAGAACATCGACATCGGCGGCCCCGCGATGCTGCGCTCGGCGGCGAAGAACTGGAACAACGTGGGCGTGCTCACCGATCCGGCGCAGTACGACGAGGCGCTCGCCGAGATCGAGCAGCACGGCGGCCTGGCCCGTGCCACCCGCTTCAAGCTGTCGGTCGCCGCGTTCAACAACGTGGCCAACTACGACGGCGCGATCAGCGATTACCTCTCCGGCCTCAAGCTGGACGACGCACACGAGACAATCGCCGGCCACGAAGCCTTCCCGGCGCAAAGCAACTCCCGCTTCGTCAAGGTGATGGACCTGCGCTACGGCGAGAATCCGCACCAGAGCGCCGCGTTCTACCGCGACCTGTATCCGCACGCCGGCACGCTGGCCACGTTCAAGCAGCTGCAGGGCAAGGAACTTTCCTTCAACAACATCGCCGACGCCGACGCCGCGTGGGAGTGCGTGCGCAGCTTCACCAAGCCGGCCTGCGTGATCGTCAAGCACGCCAACCCCTGCGGCGTGGCGGTGAGCCTGGATGCATCGGCACCGCCTACGACCTGGCCTACCAGACCGACCCCACCTCGGCCTTCGGCGGCATCATCGCGTTCAACCGCGAGTGCGATGGCGCCACCGCGCAAGCCATCGTGGCGCGCCAGTTCGTCGAGGTGGTGCTGGCGCCTTCCTACAGCGAGGACGCGCTGAAGGCCTTTGCCAAGAAGGGCAACGTACGCGTGCTGGAAATCCCGGTGCCGCCGGGCACCGACCTGGTCGCCGCGCACCCGGGCAACCACGTCAAGCGCGTCGGCTCGGGCCTGCTGATCCAGACCGCCGACACCGGCATGGTGAAGGCCGAAGACCTCAAGGTCGTCACCCAGGTGGCGCCG
>DASUJJ010000235.1:0-3887 GCA_036279335.1 Dyella sp. | reverse complement strand
TGTGGACGGCCCTTGATGCCCGCCACCTCGACCATTTCGCCCGGTGCCGCGGAGAGCTGCCAGGGCTGGTAATCGAAAATTCGCGTGCGGGGCTCGGACCAGGATTCGATCTTGAGCCAGCCCTGCACGCCATACAGCCCGACGATGCGTCCCATCAGGACGCGCCGACCGGCTGCCGTCATGCTCAGGCAGCCTGCTGCTTGCCGGCTTCCTTGACGAGAGCGGCGACCTTGTCGGTCAGCTGCGCACCCTTGCCCACCCACTCCTTGACGCGCTCGACGTTGAGCTCGAGACGCTTGTCCTTGCCCGCGGCGACCGGGTTGTAGAAACCCACGCTTTCGATGTTGCGACCGTCGCGCTTGTTGCGCTGGTCGGTCACGACGACGTGGTAGAAGGGACGGCCCTTGGCGCCACCGCGCGAAAGACGAATCTTGACCATAGTAAAAGCTCCAGAATTGCCGGAATTGCCGGCCGCACGCACGAGGCCGTACGCGGTAAACCCGGCATTTTAGTGGATTTTCGGTAAAAGGGAAGCCCTTTGCGACGATGCCCATCGGAGCCCACTTGCCACACCTCGCACCTGGGGAGATGTAGCGACGAAGCGAGCGTCATCCCCTCGCACTTGGGGAGATGTAGGGACGAAGCGAGCGTCATCCCCGCGGAAGCGGGGACCCATGTTGACTTTGGTGGCAAGAGCGAAGTGGATCCCCGCTTCCGCGGGGATGACGTAGGCGCCGTAGCTAAATCCGGGCGCGGGGCCGACGACCGCGCGATACCAAGCCGGATCAGCGCATCGGCGGCATGCCGCCGCCCATGCCGCCCATGCCGCCCATGCCCTTCATGGCACCGCGCATCTGGCGCATCAGGCCCTTGGTGCCGCCCTTGGCCAGCTTGGACATCATCTTTTCCATCTGCATGTACTGCTTGAGAAGGCGGTTGACGTCGGCCGGCTGGGTGCCCGAGCCGCGGGCCACGCGGGCGCGGCGCGAGCCGTTGAGCAGGTCCGGGTGGCGGCGCTCCTTCTTGGTCATCGAACCGATGATGGCGACCATCCGCTTGAGCTCGCCGTCATTGACCTTCGACTTCACGCTGTCGGGAATGCTGGACATGCCCGGCAGCTTGTCCATCAGGCCGGCCAGGCCGCCCATGTTGTTCATTTGCTCGAGCTGGTCACGCATGTCGTTCAGGTCGAAGCGCTTGCCCTTCATCACCTTGGTGGCGAGCTTCTGCGCCTTTTCCTGGTCGACCTTGCGCTCGACTTCCTCGACCAGCGACAGCACGTCGCCCATGCCGAGAATGCGTTGCGCCACGCGGTCGGGATGGAACGGCTCCAGCGCATCGAGCTTTTCGCCGGCACCGAGGAACTTGATCGGCCGGCCGGTGACGTAGCGCACCGACAGCGCCGCACCGCCGCGGGCGTCGCCGTCGGTCTTGGTCAGCACCACGCCGGTGAGCGGCAGCGCATCGGCAAAGGCCTTGGCCGTGTTGGCCGCATCCTGGCCAGTCATCGCGTCGACCACGAACAGCGTCTCGACCGGCGTGATCGCGGCATGCAGCGCCTTGATCTCGTCCATCATCGCCTGATCGATGCTGAGGCGGCCGGCGGTATCGACCAGCAGCACGTCGATCACCTCGCGGCGTGCAGCCGCGATGGCCGCCTTGGCGATGTCGATCGGGTTCTGCCCGGCCTCGGAGGGGAAGAAGCTCACCCCGACCTGCTCGGCCAGCGTGCGCAGCTGCTCGATCGCCGCCGGACGGTAGACGTCGCAGCTCACCACCATCACGCGCTTCTTCTTGCGCTCGACCAGGAAGCGCGCCAGCTTGCCCACCGTGGTGGTCTTGCCGGCGCCCTGCAGACCGGCCATCAGCACCACCGCCGGCGGCGTCTGGGCGAGATTGAGCTCGGTATTTACCGTACCCATCACCGCGGTCAGCTCGTCGCTGACCACCTTCACCAGCGCCTGGCCGGGCGAGAGGCTCTTGAGTACTTCCTGGCCGACCGCGCGCACCTTCACCCGCTCGATCAGCGCCTGCACCACCGGCAGTGCCACGTCGGCCTCGAGCAGCGCAATGCGCACTTCGCGCATCGACTCGCGGATGTTTTCCTCGGTCAGCCGGCCGCGGCCGCGCAGGCGGTTGACGGTGGTGGACAGGCGTTGGCTGAGCGACTCGAACATGGGGGAAACCGTGGCGCGGAAAGACCATGATTATAGCCAGCGGGGCAGGCCTCCGGCGAATGAGCCCCTGCAACGGCGCCGGGCGCTGTGCGACACTGCCCGGCCATGATGCTCACCGTCCTCAGCAGTTTCGCCATCGTCCTTTATCTCGCCGCCGCAGGCGCGCTGGCCTGGCCGCTGCTCGGGGACAACCGACCCACCGGTCGCTGGCCGCTGGCGATCGGCGCACTCGCGGTGCTGCTGCACGCGGCGATCCTGCTGGGCATGCATCGCGGCGCGCTGGACCTGCACTTCTTCGCCGCGCTGTCGCTGGTGGCGTGCGTGGTATCCGCACTGACCTTGTTGGTGAATCTGTCCCGCCCGGTGGCAGCGCTGGGTGTCATCGTGTTCCCGCTGTCGGCACTGCTGGTGGCCATCGACGGATTCTTTGCGCCGCCCACGCTGCCGCAGCCGATGGACTGGCAGATCAAGCTGCACGTCACCGTGGCCCTGCTCGCCTTCAGCGTGCTGTCGATCGCGGCGGTAATGGCGATCGGGCTCGCCGTGCAGGAGCGCGGCCTGCGCCATCGCCAGTTCGGCCCGTGGCTGCGCGCGCTGCCGCCGCTGACCCTCACCGAGACGCTGCTGTTCCAGCTGATCGGCGCCGGCTTCGCGCTGCTCACGCTGACCCTGGTTACCGGCACGCTGTTCGTCGACAACCTGTTCGGCCAGCACCTGGTGCACAAGACGGTGCTGTCGATCATCGCCTGGCTGGTATTTGGCGCCCTGCTCTACGGGCGCTGGAAGCACGGCTGGCGCGGCCGCCGCGCGGTCAACCTCACGCTATCCGGCATGGCGCTGCTGGTGCTGGCGTTCTTCGGCACCAAGGCCGTGCTGGAGCTGATCCTGCACCGGAGCATCTGAGGCTGCAGGGTGCCGAACGGCCGCGCCGTGCGGCGCATGCGGCAGACCCCGCGAGGCGAAATGACCAGCGCTGCGTCGGCGGCGCAAACGCGCGACGCGCGCAGAGCCCGCCACGGCACGACTCCCTGCGACACCGCTCAACGGCAGGCGTCGATCGCTTCGGACAAGCGCTCCACGCCCACCACTTCCATCTCGCCCACCCGGCCTTTTTTCGGCGCATTGGCCTTGGGCACGATGGCGCGACGGAAACCGTGGTGTGCGGCCTCTTTGAGACGTTCCTCGCCGTTGGGCACCGGACGGATCTCGCCGGACAGGCCGACCTCGCCGAAGGTGACGGTCTTGTCCGGCAGCGGCCGGTCGCGCAGCGACGACAGCACCGCCAGCAGCACGGGCAGGTCGGCCGCGGTTTCCTGCACGCGGATGCCGCCCACCACGTTGACGAACACGTCCTGGTCGTAGGCCGCCACGCCGCCGTGCCGGTGCAGCACCGCCAGCAGCATCGCCAGCCGGTTCTGCTCCAGCCCCAGCGCCACGCGGCGCGGGTTGCCCAGCGAGCTCTGGTCGACCAGCGCCTGCACTTCCACCAGCAGCGGCCGGGTGCCTTCGCGGGTCACCATCACCGCGCTGCCGGAGGTGGGGCCGGAGTGGCTGGACAGGAAGATTGCCGAGGGATTGGGCACCTCACGCAGGCCCTTCTCGCTCATCACGAACACGCCCAGCTCGTTGACCGCGCCGAAGCGGTTCTTGAAGGCGCGCAGCACGCGGAAGCGCGAACCGGACTCGCCCTCGAAATACAGCACCGCGTCG
>DASUJJ010000234.1:0-7919 GCA_036279335.1 Dyella sp. | reverse complement strand
ACTGGCCGACGAGGTGGAGAGCTACCGCGATTACTGCCGCCTGCGCGCCATCGAAGCCGAACTGCGCGGCTGCGAGGCCGCGACGATGCCGTTCAGCCGCGAGGACTGGCAGCGCGCCCGCATGCTGGAGGCGCAGCTCATCGAGCACTGCCGACAGGCCGCGGCCAGCAGCTACCTGCCGTCACGGCAGCCGGCGCTGTTCCGGGTGAGTTGAGAGTCGATCGACGGAAGACGGGCAGCGCGCGCCCGCCTTCCGGGCCTTTCACGCACGCGGCGCCGGGTGTAGAAACGCAGGCGGCTCCGCAACGATGGCAGGCTCATGAGCGACCGCCCTTTCCTGATCCGCCTGGCCGAGGACGACGACGACTTCATCCTCGGCCTGGTGCCCCGCTTCGTGGATTTCACCCTGCCCGCCTGGCGCAAGCGGCACGAATGCATCGAGGGGATCCGCGCCGATCTGGTCCACCACCTGGACGACCAGCCGCCGAACAGCTTCCTGTTCGTGGCCGAGGACGAGGACGCCCAGCCGGTCGGCTTCATGCACCTGCAGAAGACCCAGGATTTCTTCAACGGCCGCACCAACTGCCACATTTCGGATCTGGCGGTGGCGCCCGGGCACGAAGGCCAGGGCGTGGGCCGCGCGCTGCTGGCGCATGCCGAGGATTGGGCGCGTGAGCATCGCTGCGCGCTGATGACGCTGGCGGTGTTTCCCGGCAACGAGCGGGCGCGCGCGCTGTACGAGGCGAACGGCTACGACGCCGACCTGCTGCGCCTGGCCAAGCCGCTGCGCTGATTGCAGACACAAAAAACCCGCGGCTGCCGGAGGCGGCCGCGGGTTCGTGCAGCGCATACCGGTCGATCAGTTGACCGTGGTGCTGCCGTTGGTGCCGACCTCGGACTGCTCGCGCTCGTTCAGGCGCAGCGACACGCGGTCGATGTTGGCCAGCGACAGCAGGTGGGCGTAGATCCAGCCGAGCACGCCTTCCTTGAGGAACTCGTGGGCGACCTTCTCGTCGAGCTGGCGCAGCTTTTCCTCGCTGACCACGAACAGGCCATTGAGGTTGATCGACTTGCCGTCCTTCTCCAGCCGGATGTTGCGCGGCTCGAGCAGGTCGTGCTTGCGCAGCTGGTCCATGAACCAGTGGGTGCGCGTCACGTGTTGCTGGAACTCGCCGAGGAAGTTCACCGCGTTGCGCAGCATCTCCGAATCGGTGCCGTCGTCCTGGAACAGGCGCTCGCCTTCGGCTTCGTTGAAGCCTTCGTAGGCCTCGTCGAGGAACACGGTGAAGTCGTCGCCTTCCTGATCGGCCGGCTTCTCGGCCAGGATGAACGGATAGCGGCGGATGAAGGCCGGCACGTAGGTGTTCGGCGCCCACTGGCCGTCGGCGTCGACGAACAGGTTCTCGTTCTGGCGCAGGCCAAGCAGCGCCATGGGACCTGCGTCCTTCATGTCCGCGCCGGCGAACAGGATCGGCACGTCGCGAGCCGCGGCGGGAAACTCCACGCCGGTCAGCGGTACGGAATGCACGTTGGCCGCAAACTTCAGGCTCGGCACCGGCTTCAGGCGCAGATCCTTGTGGGCGGTACGGTTGAGCGGCACGGGACGCTCATAGAAAAAGACTTCAGCCACGTTACTTACCTCTGCCCAGCCGCGCCGGGGTTGCCACCGTTGGCTCCCCCTCCCAAACCCGGCCCGGGTCTCAAGACGAACGCCCACTATAACAGCGCCTCCGGCGTGCGGCGAACCGTCGCCCTGGCGGGCTATGTGGTTGCCGCGTCAGGGTTTTGCATGCGAATGGCAACACAGTTGGGCTATGCTCGAATGGAGCCAAGATTGTTGCATCGCGATGCGTTCCCCCAGGCCCTGACCGGAGGATGGACTGCATGTTGATGGAAGTGCCGCTCCCGGCGGATCTGCATTCGACCCGGGTGCTTTCGCTGGACGCCACCGGCCGGATCCTCGACTGGATCAGCTGGCAGGACGCGGTGTGCCTCTACGTGCGCGACGCGGTGGCCTGGACGCTCGGCGAACCCTGCCTCACGGTACGCGGCGGCATGAATCGCGACCGCGGCGAACAGAGCACGCTGGCGCTGCACCCGATCATCGCCAGCACCGGGCACTGCCGCGATCACGCCCTCGATCCCGCCCCTGCCCTCACCAATACCGCCCTGTTCGCGCGGGATCGCCACCTGTGCCTGTACTGCGGCAACCACTACAGCCGCGCCGAGCTCACCCGCGACCACGTGCAGCCGGTGTCCAAGGGCGGCCGCGACGAGTGGGAGAACGTGGTCAGCGCCTGTCTGGCCTGCAATCTGCGCAAGGCCAACCGCACGCCACAGCAGGCGCACATGCCGCTGCTGGCCATCCCGTACCGGCCGAGCTGGGTGGAGCACCTGATCCTGTCCAACCGCAACATCCTGGCCGACCAGATGGAGTTCCTGGTCAACCATCTGCCGCGCGACCGCCGCGCCGCGCACGCGTAAAGCCCCACGGGCGCTCAGTCGCCTGGATCCTCGAAGACGTCGCGCTCCACGTCCTTCAGCTCGCTGCGGCCACGCTCGGCCAGCTCGCAATACTGGCGACGGATGGATTCCAGCGCGTCGGCATCCAGATCCTCGATGCTCAGCAGGGCGTTGCGCGCCTCGCTGATGCGGATCAGTTCGTCCAGCTTGATCTGCACCGCGGCCGAATCGCGGTTCTGGGTGTTCTGGATCAGGAACACCATGAGAAACGTGATGATGGTGGTGCTGGTGTTGATGACCAGTTGCCAGGTGTCGCCGAAGCCGAACAGCGGCCCGGTGGCGGCCCAGACCACGATGCCGAGCGCCGCAACGATGAACGCCGAGGGCCGCCCGGCTGCGCTGGAGGCCTTGGCCGAAAACTGACGGAACAGGTTGGAAGCGCTCATCGGCATGCCTTGTGCGGAAACCCGGCAGCGATCCTGCGGGCCACGCCGTGTGGCGCGCGTGCAGGCCGGCTGAACGAACGCCGCCCCGTACAGGACGCCGCGCTGCCCTTGCTCCGCCCTGCCGCTGGGCCAACAATACGCGGATGATCGACCTCTCCCGCTATCCCCACCTGGCGCCGATCGAGACGCCGGCCGACCTGCGCCGCGTGCCCGACGAGCAGCTGCCTGCCGTGGCCGACGAACTGCGCCAGTACCTGATCGAGGCAGTGGCCAGCTCCGGCGGCCACTTCGGCGCAGGGCTGGGCGTGGTCGAGCTCACCGTGGCGCTGCACCGCGTGTTCGACACGCCGCACGACCGGCTGGTGTGGGACGTGGGCCACCAGTGCTATCCGCACAAGATCCTCACCGGCCGCCGCGAGCGCATCACCACGATCAAGAAAAAGGACGGCCTGGCGCCGTTCCCGCGCCGCGAGGAGAGCGAGTACGACACCTTCGGCGTCGGCCACTCGTCCACCTCGATCTCGGCCGCGCTGGGCATGGCCATCGCCAACCAGCGCCGTGGCGACATGCGCAAGGTGGTGGCGGTGATCGGGGACGGCGCGATGACCGCCGGCATGGCGTTCGAGGCGCTTAACCACGGCGGCGACGTGGAACCGAACATGCTGGTGGTGTTCAACGACAACGGCATGTCGATCAGCGAGAACGTGGGCGCGCTGACCAAGATGATGGCCCGCGCCATGGCCAGCCGCACGCTCAACGTGTGGCGCGAGCGGGCCAAGAAGGCGATTCCGAAGCAGTCGTTCTTCGGCCGCTTCTTCAAGCGCTGGGAAGAGCACGCCAAGGGCATGTTCGTGCCCTCCACGCTGTTCGAGGAACTGGGCTTCCACTACACCGGCCCGATCGACGGCCACAACCTGCCGCAGTTGCTGGCCGCGCTGCGCACGGTGAAGGACCTGCCCGGCCCGCAGCTGCTGCACGTGATCACCACCAAGGGCAAGGGCTACGCCCCGGCCGAACAGAGCCAGATCGACTACCACGCGGTCGGCCCGTTCGATCCGCAGGCCGGGCTGGTCAAGAAGAACACGCCGAGCAAGCCGACCTACACCGACGTATTCAGCGACTGGCTGTGCGATCAGGCCGCCGCCGACGCGCGGCTGCTGGCGATCACCCCGGCGATGCGCGAAGGCTCGGGGCTGGTGCGCTTCTCCAGGGAATATCCGCAGCGCTATTTCGACGTAGCGATTGCCGAACAGCATGCGGTGACGCTCGCGGCCGGCATGGCCTGCGAGGGCGCCAAGCCGGTGGTGGCGATCTACTCCACCTTCCTGCAGCGTGCCTACGATCAGGCGATCCACGACGTGGCGCTGCAGAATCTGGACGTCACCTTTGCCATCGACCGCGCCGGCGTGGTCGGACCCGACGGCGCCACCCATTCGGGCAGCTTCGATCTCAGCTTCATGCGCTGCCTGCCGAACATGGTGATCATGGCGCCGGCCGACGAGAACGAGTGCCGCATGATGCTCTCCACCGGCTTCGACTACGCCGGCCCGGCTGCGGTGCGCTACCCGCGCGGCACCGGCACCGGCACGCCGCTGCACAAGGAGCTGGACACGCTGCCCATCGGCAAGGCCGAGCTGCGCCGCCGCGGCCGCGGGCTGGCCCTGCTCAGCTTCGGCGCCATGCTCGCTCCGGCCACCGTGGTGGCCGCCGAGCTCGACGCCACGCTGGTCAACATGCGCTTCGTCAAGCCGCTCGACGAGGCCTTGCTGGTTGAGCTGGCCAAGACCCACGACGCCTTCGTCACGCTGGAAGACAACGCCATCGCCGGCGGTGCCGGCTCCGCCGTGGCCGAGTGCCTGGCCGCCCACGGCATCACGCTGCCGATCCTCCACATCGGCCTTCCGGACGTCTATCTGGAACACGGCAGCCGCGAGGAAGTGCTGAGCATGGCCGGCCTCGACCTGCCTTCCATCCGCCACGCGATCCGCGCGCGGTTTCCGCAGCTGGTGGCGGCGAGCGCCAGCGCGGGCTGAGCGCAGTCGCGCGCCGCTGCATCAGCGGCGGCTTCGCACTCAAGAAAAACCGATCGCCTGGGCTGTTGGGATGGCAGCCTGGGATGCTCAGAGTGGCTGCCGCCCGCCGCTGACCCGGTCGCGCTTTTCCAGATCCTGCGCCGTGAACACGTCGCCGTAGCCGGCTGCCCGCAGCAGCGCGCGGCAGGCCTCGCCCTGGTTCCAGCCGTGCTCGAACAGCAGCCAGCCGCCGGGCAGCAGGTGGCGACGCGCGTCGGTGACGATGCGGCGGATGTCGTCCAGCCCGTCGCTGCCCGAGGCCAGCGCGCTGGCCGGCTCGAAGCGCAGGTCGCCGCGCGCCAGATGCGGATCGTCCGCCTCGATGTAGGGCGGGTTGGACACGATGAGATCGAAGCGCGCCTCGCCCAGCGGCGCGAGCCAGTCGCCGTGGACGAATTGCACGTTGGGAATGCACAGCCGTCGCGCGTTGCGCCGGGCGACGTCCAGCGCCTCGGCGCTGGCGTCGGTGGCGAGGATCCTTGCGCGCGGCCGCTCGGTGCCGATCGACAGCGCGATGGCGCCGCTGCCGGTGCCCAGGTCCACCACGCGCACGAGCGCATCCGCGGTGAGGCGATCGAGCGCCAGCTCCACCAGCCGCTCGGTCTCCGGCCGCGGGATCAGCGTAGCCGGCGTCACCTCCAGCTCCAGTGACCAGAAGCCGCGCCGACCGGTGATGTAGGCCACCGGCTCGCCGAGCTGGCGCCGCTGCACCAGCTCGGCAAAGGCGCGCTCGTCGGCCAGCGAGAGCACGTCGTCGGCGTGTGCCATCAGCCAGCTGGCCGGTCGACGCAGCACGTGCTGCAGCAGCACCTCGGCATCGACGCGGTCGCCGAGGCGGCGTGCGGCGTCGCCCAGGGCGTGGCGGACCTCAGTCATGCGTCGTGGCATCCGTGGTTGAAGTGGGCGGCAACTGCGGCGGCGCCGCCGCAGCGGTTCGCTTGCGCCAGTAGCCGCCTTCGCTCCACGCGCCGAACGCCCAGCGCAGCCAGCCGATCAGCGCATTGGCCAGCCACAGCGCCCACGCCAGCATGGCCAGCTTGTAGACCCACAGCGATACGCTGAACACGCCGCCGCGCGGCAGCGCGCCCGTGCTCTGGTCGGCGAACCAGCGCAGGTTCCACGCGTTGGAACCGTTGCCGGCCACGTGCATGTCCGGCAGGCCGAGCAGCCCGCGCGGCACCGCGCCGATCAGCGCCAGCAGGGCCAGCGCGGTAAGCACCGCCAGGGCAACCTGCACCAGGTTGAACGCGGCATCGCCCAGCCGCACGCCGCGCGCGCGCCAGCCCAGCGCGATCAGCCAGGCCACCACCAGCGCATACGCACTCCACGCGAACGCCGAGAAACCCAGCCCCAGCAGCAGCCAGTGATGGAAGCGCAGCGGCGTGGGCGCGTAGCGCGCCAGCAGCCAGGCGGCCAGCAGCAGCACGACCAGCTGCGACCAGTACAGCACCGCCGGCCCCATCGACGGACCCCAGGTCCACAGCACCCAGCGATCCTGCGGCAGGTGCAGGTCGAGCGCGATGTTGGCGACCGGCGCGCGCAGGTCCAGCCTCGAAGTGCTGGTGCGCATGGCCACGCCGTGCGGCTCGCGCAGCAGCACTTCATAGCGGTGGGCGCCGGGCAGCAGCGGCAGGCTGAGCTGGCCATCGCGCACGGCGAGGTTGAGCGCCTCGCCGTCGCGGCGGGCCTGCAGCAGTTCGGCGCCGCTCGGCAGGGTGATCGCGTGCTCGCCGCCGCGGGTGCTGCGTGCGGTGACCACGAGCGTGGTCTCGCTGGCGCGTTCGCCCGCGGTGGTGGTCACCTGCGCACGATCGAACGCGATGCTGCTGCCGGCGACTGCCTTTGGCTCGCTCAGCGCCAGCGTGAGCGTCTCGCCGGGCAGCGGCTGGAAGCGCAGCCCGTGCGAGCTCGCGCTGGTCGGCACGCCGCTGGCCTCCACATGCCACATCGGCGCAGCGTCGATCTGCCAGACCTCGGCGCGCTCGCCCAGCGGTGGCGCCTTCAGCGTGAGCGTGGACGCGTGATCGAGACGACTTGTCCACATCACCGCGGGGTCGTTCGCGTTGAAGCTCACCTGGATCGCGCCGTCGCGCACCAGCGCGCCGTCGCCCTGCGGATGCTCACCGGGCAGCAGCGGCAGGCTGACGCTGAAGCCGCCGTCCTGCGGGGCCAGGCGTTCCACCGTGGTCTGCACGGTCCAGTCGACGCCGAAGCTCAGCCGGCGCGTGACCCGCACGTAGGCCGGCAGGCGCTGCGCGATGGCCAGCGCGGTGCCATCGGCCGCCGCGCGCTGGCGGCTCAGCGCGACGCTGTCGCCAAGCAGGCGATCGCCGTCCAGGCCGCTGGCGCTCCAGCCGTTGCCGATGAAGCCGACATGTCCGGGATGCAGCGGGAAGCGCAGGTTGGTGCTGTCGGCACCGGCGGCGAGGCGATAGTGCAGGGTCACCCGGTGCACGCCGCGATCCAGCCGCAGCATCAGCGCGCCGTCGCGGCTCACCAGCGCGGCCGGCTGCGCGTCGAGGCGGGCATCGAGCAGGGTGAGCGCGGCATCGCCCTGCGGCAGCGGCAGCGCCAGGTCCGCGCCGGCGTGCGCTTCCAGCGCAACGTCCAGCGTGTCGCCAGCGGCCTGCAGCTGGGCGGCGGCGATGGCGGCGCAGCTGGGCACGCACTTCGGCGGCTCGGTGAGACGGGCGCGCAGCTGGTCGAGCATCGCCTGGTCCGGAATCGGCGAGGCGGTCGCCTGCTGCGCGTGCGCGGCGTGCGGGCCGAGCAGCGCAAGCATCAGCACGGCGGCACTCGCCGCGCCACGGCGCCAGTCGTTCCAGTGCCCGCGCAGCGGCGTGACCAGCGGCGGCACCATCCGGCCGAGCAGCACGCCGAGCAGGGCGACCATCAGCACGCGCAGCAGGCGCACCAGCCACGCCGGCGCGATCACCAG
>DASUJJ010000233.1:0-4843 GCA_036279335.1 Dyella sp. | reverse complement strand
ACGCGGTCTCTGGCATCCTGCCGGCCCTGACCTCCGCTGGAGTCTTGCCATGCAGTATCGCCGTCTGGGCCAGTGCGGCCTGCAACTGTCCGCCTTCTCGTTCGGCGCCTGGGTCACCTTCGGTCGCCAGGTCGGCCGCTCGCTGGCGCGCGACCTGCTGGCGCTGGCGCACGATCGCGGGGTCAACTTCTTCGACAACGCCGAGACCTACAACAACGGCGTGGGCGAGGAGCTGATGGGCGACGTGCTGGCCGATCTGCGCTTTCCGCGCGACAGCTATTGCGTGTCGAGCAAGGTGTACTTCGGCGCGGTCGCTGATCCCAAGCCGACCCAGCGCGGGCTCTCGCGCAAGCACGTGATCGAGGCCTGCCACCAGGCGCTGAAGCGGCTCAAGGTGGATTACCTCGACCTGTACTTCTGCCACCGTCCCGATCCGGACACGCCGATCGCCGAGACGGTGGCCGCGATGGACCTGCTGGTGCGCCAGGGCAAGGTGCTTTACTGGGGCACCAGCGAGTGGTCGGCCGAGGCCATCGAGGAAGCGCACCGGGTGGCGCGCGAGCAGCACCTCACGGCGCCGGTGATGGAGCAGCCGGAGTACAACCTGCTGCACCGCGACCGGGTGGAACGCGAGTACGCGCCGCTGTACGCGAAGTACGGCATGGGCACCACGATCTGGTCGCCGCTGGCCTCGGGCCTGCTCACCGGCAAGTACCGCGACGGCGTGCCCTCCGACGCGCGGCTGACCCAGCCCGGCTACGAGTGGTTGCGCGAGGAGCTGCTCGATCCGCTGCATGGCCGCGTGGCGCGGGCGCAGCGGCTGCAGCCGATCGCCGATGAGCTGGGCGTTCCGATGGCGCAGCTGGCGCTGGCCTGGTGCCTGGGCAATCCGCACGTGTCCAGTGTGCTGCTGGGCGCCAGCCGGCTGGAGCAGCTGGCGCAGAATCTCGATGCGCTGGAACTCTTGCCACGGATGGACGCTGAGCTGCGCCAGCGGATCGAGGCGGCGGTGGGCTGAGACCTCGTGATATGCCCCCTGCGGCGTCGACGCCGCGGGTGGCAGATCACTGACCCAGCGTCAGCCCCTTGCCCAGATCCATCAGTGGCGCGGCGATCAGGATGCGTGCCAGCACGAGGATCAACATCACCGCCATCGGCGAGAAATCGATCATGCCCACCGTCAGCCGGCCGCGCAGCGGACGCAGCAGCGGCTCGACGATCGCGCCGGCCAGGCGCAGCGCCGGGTGGCGCGAGTCGACCTGCAGCATGCTCAGCAGCGACCAGGCGAAGATCAGCACCAGGTAGAACACCAGCACGAAGTCGATCAGGTCGGCCAGCCCCAGCACCAGCAGGCCGACCGGGTTCGGTGCCGCGCCGAGCAGCACGAACAGCAGCGCGTTCTTGAGCACCATCACCAGCCACGCCAGCAGCAGCGCGGCGAGGTTGATCCGGCGCCAGTTCGGGATCACCCGGCGGACGGGCGCCAGTACCGGGTTGGTGGCGCGATACAGGAACTGGCTGATCGGGTTGTGGAAGTCGGCGCGCGCCGCCTCGGCCAGCACGCGCAGCACGAACAGCGTGGCCAGCAGGTTGAAGGCCAGTTCGATCAGCAGCGACAGGGCGTTGAGCAGGTAGGTCACTTAGAGGGAGTCCAGTTCGGCCGCCAGTTCACCGCCGCGGCGGGTGGCCGCGGCGACGGCGTGCGCCACGATAGCGGGCAGGCCGTCGGCGGCAAAGCTCTCCAGCGCGGCCTGGGTGGTGCCGTTGGGCGAGGTGACGCGGCGGCGCAGCTCGCCCGGCGCCTCGCCGCTCTCCACCAGCATGCGGCCCGCGCCCAGGCAGGTCTGCGCGGCGAGCGCGCGGGCGGTGTCGCGATCCATGCCCTGCGCCACCGCGGCATCCTCCAGCGCTTCGACGAGCGCAAAGAAGTAGGCCGGAGCCGAGCCGGAAATGCCGGTGACCGTATCCATCAGCGCCTCGTCGTCAACCCAGCGGGTGAGGCCGGCGGCATCGAGGATGTGCTGCGCCTGCGCCCGCTGTGGCGGACTGACCCGGGCGTTGGCGCACAGCCCGGTGGCGCCGGCCCCGATCAGCGCCGGGGTGTTGGGCATGCAGCGCACGATCGGCAGCGCGCCGAACCAGCGCTCGAGCTGGTCCAGCCGCACGCCGGCGGCGATCGAGATCAGCATGGGGCGCGTGCGTTGCAGGGTGTCGCGCAACTCGGACTGGATCGCCGGCATGATCTGCGGCTTTACCGCCAGCACGATGACCTCGGCGTCGGCGGCGGCCAGCCGGTTCTCGGCGTAGGTGGCCACGCCGAACTCGCGTGCCAGGCTCTGGCGCGACTCGGCCTGGGGTTCGGCGACGGCGATCGTGGTGGCCGCCATGCCGGTCTTGAGCAGGCCGCCGATGAGGCTGCGCGCCATGTTGCCGCCACCGATGAAGGCGATGCGTGTCATGTTCGCTCCTGTGTGTCGTCAGCCGGCTACCTTACCCCACTCACCGCGATCGGCGCATGCGAACGCGCGCTGCGCAGGCGTCAGGTCGCTGGTGTGCATGCTTGGCAAAAGCGGCGGCGAGGGCTGGTCGCAGCGGCCCTGCCGCGAGTAGTATCGAGCCGCTTCAGGGGGATCCGGGGAAGGCTTCAGGCCACGGGCAGCGGACACGGCGGATGGCCGCCGCGAGCCACCGACGCCGACGCGAGCGACCCGCATCGATTGCCGCAAAAACGCTTATCTTCAGACGATCGGTTGAGGGGAAACACCCAATGGATATCGCCGAACTGCTTGCCTTCTCGGTGAAGAACAAGGCCTCGGACCTGCATCTGTCGGCAGGCCTGCCGCCGATGATCCGCGTGGATGGCGACGTGCGTCGCATCAACATTCCGGCACTCGAGCACAAACAGGTGCACTCGCTGATCTACGACATCATGTCGGACAAGCAGCGGCGCGATTACGAGGAGTTCTTCGAGACCGACTTCTCGTTCGAGATTCCCGGCCTGGCCCGCTTCCGCGTCAATGCGTTCAACCAGAACCGCGGCGCCGGCGCGGTGTTCCGCACGATTCCCTCCGAAGTGCTGACGCTGGAAGACCTCGGCTGCCCGCGCGTGTTCAAGGAGCTGATCGAGCAGCCGCAGGGCCTGATCCTGGTCACCGGCCCGACCGGCTCGGGCAAGTCGACCACGCTGGCGGCGATGGTCGACCACATCAACAAGAACGAGTACGGCCACCTGCTCACGATCGAGGATCCGATCGAGTTCGTGCACACCTCGCAGAAGTGCCTGGTGAACCAGCGCGAGGTGCATCGCGATACGCACGGCTTCAACGAGGCGCTGCGCTCGGCGCTGCGTGAGGACCCGGACTTCATCCTGGTCGGCGAGCTGCGCGACCTGGAGACCATCCGCCTGGCGCTCACCGCGGCGGAAACCGGCCACCTGGTATTCGGTACCCTGCACACCAGTTCGGCAGCCAAGACGGTGGACCGCATCATCGACGTGTTTCCCGCCGGCGAGAAGCCGATGGTGCGCTCGATGCTGTCCGAGTCGCTGCGCGCGGTGATCTCGCAGTCGCTGCTGAAGAAGGTGGGCGGCGGCCGCACAGCGGCGCACGAAATCATGGTCGGCATCCCGGCCATCCGCAACCTGATCCGCGAGGACAAGGTGGCGCAGATGTATTCGTCGATCCAGACCGGCCAGCAGTACGGCATGCAGACGCTGGACCAGAACCTGCAGGACCTGGTCAAGCGTGGCCTGGTGACGCGCCAGGAGGCGATCACCTATGCCAAGAACAAGGACACCTTCAAATAAACACGGAATGGGGAATCGCATAGTGGAAATCGCAACGGCCGGCATCTCGCTCTGGCCAGACCGTCACCCCTCTGCCGATTCCCGATTGACCATTCCCCATTTCCCGTTCCGGAGGAACCCATGAGCGATTTCGATTTCACCTCGTTCCTCAAGCTGATGGTCCACAAGAAGGGCTCGGACCTGTTCATCACGGCCGGCGTCGCGCCGTCGATGAAGGTGCAGGGGCGGGTGGTGCCGATCACGCAGAGCCCGCTCAGCCCGCAGCAGGCGCGCGACATGGTGCTCAACGTGATGACGCCCTCGCAGCGCGAGGAGTTCGAGAAAACCCACGAGTGCCAGTTCGCCATTTCCGCGCAGGGCGTGGGCCGCTTCCGCGTGTCGTGCTTCTACCAGCGCAACTGCGTGGGCATGGTGCTGCGCCGGATCGAGTCGAAGATTCCCACCATCGAGGAGCTCACGCTGCCGCCGGTGATCAAGCAGCTGGCGATGACCAAGCGCGGCATCATCATCTTCGTGGGCGGTACCGGTACCGGCAAATCCACCTCGCTGGCGTCGATGATCGGCTACCGCAACGCCAACTCGACCGGTCACATCATCACCATCGAGGACCCGATCGAATACGTGCACAAGCACGAGGGCTGCATCATCACCCAGCGCGAGATCGGCATCGATACCGACAGCTGGGAAAACGCGCTGAAGAACACCCTGCGCCAGGCGCCGGACGTGATCATGATCGGCGAGGTGCGCACGCGCGAGACGATGGAACATGCCATCAACTTCTCCGAGACCGGCCATCTGTGCCTGTGCACGCTGCACGCCAACAACGCCAACCAGGCGATGGACCGCATCCTGCACTTCTTCCCCGAGGATCGCCGCCAGCAGCTGTTCATGGACCTTTCGCTGAACCTCAAGGGCATCGTGGCGCAGCAGCTGATTCCCACCCCCGACGGCAAGGCACGCCGGGTGGCGGTGGAGGTGCTGCTGGGCACGCCGCTGGTGCAGGACTACATCCGCCAAGGCGAGATCCACAAGCTCAAG
>DASUJJ010000232.1:0-6842 GCA_036279335.1 Dyella sp. | reverse complement strand
CACCGCGCCGGTGGCGTCGCTGACGCGAAAGCCGACCTCCGTCTCCACCTCGCGGCCGGCTACCGGGATGGTCAGGCGCGAGGGCGTTGCGCCGGCAACGGCACGGTCCGAACCGCGGCGCAGGGCATCGATGCCCGCCTCGCGCACCAGCAAGTCGACCGTGCGGGCCGACTGGGCCAGTCGCGCATCGGACAGCTCGGTCACCTCCACCAGCGTGGCGCGGAAGCTGATGATGCCCAGCGGCACCAGCACCACCGCCAGCGTGGCGATGACCAGCCAGCCCAGCCGCCAGCGCAGGCTCGCCGCGCTCACTGCGGCTCCCGCGGCAGCATGTAGCCGAAGCCGCGCACGGTGCGCACGGTGTCGGCGCCCAGCTTGCGGCGCAGCGAGTGGACCAGCACTTCCAGCGCGCCGCGGCCCACCACGTTGTCCAGCCCGTAGATCGAGTTCTCCAGGTGCTCGCGGCGCACGATCTGCCCGGCGCGCTCCATCAGCTGCTGCAGCAGGGCGAACTCGCGGCGGGTGAGCTCCACCGGCTCGTCGCGAAAGCGCACTTCGGCGCTCTCCAGATCCAGCGACAGCGCGCCGGCCTCGATGCGGTTCACCGCGCGCCCGTGATGGCGGCGCATCAGCGAGCGGATGCGTGCGGCGAGCTCGTCGAGGTGGAACGGCTTGACCAGGTAGTCGTCGGCGCCAGCATCGAGCCCCTTCACGCGCGATTGGAGCCCGTCGCGGGCGGTCATCACGATCACCGGCGTATCCACCTGCGCGCGGCGCGCGGCGGTGAGCACGTCCAGGCCATCGCGACCGGGCAGGCCCAGATCCAGCAGCACCAGGTCGGCGGTGCGATCGGCCAGCGCCGCGCTGGCGCTGCGGCCGTCGCGCAGCCAGGTGACGGTGTAGCTCAGCCGCTCCAGCGCGCGCTGGATCGCTGCGCCCAGCTGGGCGTCGTCTTCGACCAGGATGATGTGCACGCGCTCGCCTCCTTCACTTGCCGCCGCCCAGGATGCCCGCGCCGGCTTGGCGCCACCTTACGCCAGGGTCGATCGGCCCGGTATGCGGACGGCCAAGGCGCCGCACGCCGCCGCCATAAGCTCGTGCAAAGGCGGCGATGCGACGATGGTGAGCGGGATCGTGCCCGCATCGACCACGCCCTCCGATCGGCCCGCTTGAGGAAGCCTCATGCATCGACGCCTCATCGCGCGACTCGCCCGCTCCACGGCGGCAACCCGCGCCGTGCGCTACCTGCCAGCGGCACTGATGTTGGCGCTGGCCGGCTGCGCCAGCTATCGCCCGCTGCCGCTGCCCGCCGGCGACGGCGTCCGCGACGTGGCGCAGCTGCACGCGCCGCTGCCGGCAAGCGGCTGGCTGCCGGCGCACCGCTTCGATCCCGCCGACGGGCTGGACGTGACCGAGCTGGCCACGCTGGCCGTGGCCAACAACCCGGCGCTGCGCACCCAGCGCGATGCGCTGGGCGTGGCGCGGGCGCAGGCGTTCGCCGCCGGGCTGCTGCCCGATCCGCAGCTCGACCTGGGCGCGGACTTCCCCCGCGGCAACGCACCGGACCTCAGCACCGGATTCACCGCCGGCCTCAGCGCCGACCTCGGCGCGCTGCTCACCCGCTCGGCGCGCGTCGCCACCGCGCGCAGCCAGGCGCAGCAGGTGAACCTCGACCTGCTGTGGGCCGAATGGCAGACCGTGGCGCAGGCGCGATCGCTGTTTGCACAAGTGACGACGCTGCAGGCCAGGCAGGTGCGCCTGCAGCACGAACGCGACGCCGTGGCGCCCCTGGTCACGCAGGTGCGGACCGCGCTGCACGCCGGCAACCTCACCCACGACGCGGCCAGCGCCGGCTTGAATGCTCTGGCCGACGTCCGCCAGCGCCTCGCCGACAACGCCGTGGCGCTGCAGCAGGCCGAGGCCGACCTGCACGCGCTGCTGGGTTTGGCGCCGGAGGCGTCGATCACCCTGGTCGGGCCGTCGTGGCAGGCCGAGCCAGCGCCCGTGGCGGTGCAGCAGGCGCTGGATGATTTGCCGCGCCGCCGTCCCGACCTGCTCGCCCTGCAGGCGGGCTACGCCTCGCAGGAAGCCGAGCTGCGCGGGGCGATCCGCGCGCAGTTTCCCGCGATCACGCTGGGCTTCAACACCGCGCGCGACACCAGCGCGGTCTACACCAACGGCGTCACCCTGGGCATCACGCTGCCGCTGTTCGACCGCAACCGCGGCAACATCGCCATCGCCACGGCGACCCGCCAGCAGCTGCGCGACGACTACGCCGCCCGCGTGCTCGCCACGCGCACCGACATCCAGCGCCTGACCGCCGACCTCGCCACGCTGACCGCAGCCATCGACGCCCAGCGCCGCCACGCCAGCGAGCTGGCGCAGGCGCGTCGCGCGGCGGAATCCGGCTGGCAGCAGGGCGAGCTGGACTGGCCCACCTACCTGACCATCCGCGCCAGCGCCTTGAGCGCCGATCTCGATCAACTCGACTTGGCCCAGCAGCAGGCAACTGCGTCGATTGCCCTGACCGCCCTGCTCGGCAGCACCGAGCTCACCCCCGCTTCCGCTTCTGCCCGAGTCGACACGCCATGATGCCCACCCGCGCCGCGCCCGCCCTTCGCCGGCTTTTGCCGCTTGCGCTGCTCGCGCTCCTGCTTGCCGGATGCGGCGGCAGCTCCGGCGGCAGCGACGATGAGGACGATGGCGCGCCCGCCGCACGGGGCGTGGTCACGGTCAGCACCGCGCTACCCAGACAGCAGAGCTTCCACGACACGGTCACCGCCTGGGGCAGCGCGGTCAGCGATCCGCAGCGCGCCCGCGTGATCAGCCTGGGCCACGGCGGCCAGCTGCAATCGTTGAAGGTGAGCGCCGGCCAGCGCGTGCGCCGCGGCGATCCGCTGCTGGTGATCGCCCCCGACCCGGCCGCCCGTAGCGCCTACCAGCAGGCACAGAGCGCGCAGCAGCTGGCGAGCACCGAACTGGCGCGCACCGAACAGATGGCCGCCCAGCGACTGGCCACGCAGTCGCAGCTGGCCACCGCGCGCAAGGCGCTGGCCGATGCGCAGGCCGCGCTAGCGGCGCAGCGCGCGCTCGGCGGCGGCAGCGCCGAGGAAACCATTACCGCTCCGGCCGACGGCGTAATTACCGCCGTCAGCGTGAGCCAGGGCGAGCGCTTCGCCGCCAATGCCCCGCTGCTGACCTTCACCCCGGACCACGCGCTGGTCGCCGAGCTCGGCGTGCAGCCGCCGGACGGCGGCAAGCTGCAGGCCGGCATGACCGTGCACCTGCGCAGCGTCTACGGCGACGCGACGCAGACGCTCACCGGCACGCTGGCGGTGATCGGCGCCGCGGTTGATCCGCAGAGCCACCTGCTGCCGGCGCGGGTCAGCCTGCCGGCGCACGCGAGTGCCTCGCTGCTGGCCGGCACGCCGCTGCAGGCGAGCATCCACACCCGCGACGTCACCGCCTGGGCGGTGCCGCGCGACGCCGTGCTGCACGATGAGCACGGCGACTACCTGTTCCAGCTCGACCACGGCAAGGCCAAGCGTGTCGACGTCACCGTGCGCAGCCCGGACGGTGACCCGGTCGGCGTCCTCGGGCCGCTCGCTGCGCAGGCTCCGGTGATCGTGCAGGGAGCTTACGAACTCGAAGACGGCGACGCGGTGAAGGAGTCGGCGCGGTGAATCTCTCGCTGTGGATGCAGCGGCACCGGCGCTCGCTGCTGTTTCTCGCCCTGATGCTGGCGCTGGGCGGCATCGCCAGCGCGTTCCTGATGCCGGTGGCGCTGTTCCCCAACGTGGCGTTTCCGCGCGTGCAGGTGTCGCTGGACGCGGGCGACCGCCCGGCCGACCAGATGGCGATCGAGGTGACCACGCCGGTGGAGGAAGCGGTGCGCCGGGTGCGCGGCGTGCGCGACGTGCGCTCCACCACCAGCCGCGGCAGCGCCGAGATCGCGGTCACCTTCGACTGGGGCGCGGACATGGCCGCCGCGCTGCAGGAGGTGAATGCCGCGGCGGGACAGATCCTGCCGCAGCTGCCCGCCGGCACCCAGCTCGAAACGCGGCGGATGGATCCCACCACCTTCCCGGTGCTGGCCTACAGCCTGCGCTCGCACACGCTCTCGCCCAGCGCCCTGCACGACCTGGCCGAGTACCAGCTGCGCCCGCTGCTGAGCGGCATCAACGGCGTGGCGCAGGTGGGCGTGCAGGGCGGCGAGGTGGCCGAGTTCCATGCCGACGTCGATCCCGACAAGCTGCGCGCGCTCGACCTTAGCCTCGCCGACGTGAGCCACGCGGTGAGCCAGGCCGCCACCATCGACGCGATGGGCCGCGTGTCCGACCACTACAAGCTGTACCTGCTGCTCGCGGACAACCAGCCCAGCACGATCACCGCGCTGGGCGACATCGTGCTGCGCGCCACGCCGGGCGGGATCGTGCGGCTGCGCGACGTGGCCACGCTTCGGCTCGATCACGTGCCGCAGTGGATCAAGGTGAATGCCGACGGCCAGAACGCGGTGCTGCTGCAGGTCTACCAGCAGCCCGACGGCAACAGCGTGCAGATCGCCCGCGAGGTACGCCAGCGGCTGGCCGACTTCGCGCCGCAGATGCCGGCCGGGGTGACGCTGGCCAACTGGTACGACCAGACCCAGCTGGTGACCCACGCCGCCGCCAGCGTGCGCGACGCGATCCTGATCGGCGTGGTGCTGGCCGCGCTGGTGCTGTTCGTGTTCCTGCGCAACACACGGGTGATCTTCATCGCGCTGATCGTGGTGCCCGCCGTTCTGGCGATCACCGTGCTGCTGCTGCGCGTGCTGGGCATGAGCTTCAACATGATGACGCTGGGCGGCATGGCCGCCGCGGTGGGCCTGATCATCGACGACGTGATCGTGATGCTCGAACACATCATGCGTCGGCTGGGCGGCGGCGATGGCGATGGCGAAGAGGCCGCCGTGCACCGGCGCATCGCCGGCGCCGCGTGGGAGTTCACCCGTCCGCTCACCGGTTCCAGCGCGGCCACGGTGGTGATCTTCCTGCCGCTGGCGTTTCTCTCCGGCGTCACCGGTGCGTTCTTCAAGGCGCTGTCGCTGACCATGGGCAGCGCGCTGATCATCTCCTACCTGCTGACCTGGATCGCGGTGCCGCTGCTGGCCGAGCGCTTCCTCGACCGGCGCCACCGCGCCGAGCATCCGCCCGGCCGCTTCACCCGGCGCATGATGGCCGGCTACGAGCGCACGCTGCAGGCGTGGCTCGCGCGGCCGCTGCTGATCCTGCTGCTGGTGGTACCGCTGCTGATCGTGGGCGCGCTGGCCTATACGCGGGTCGGCACCGGCTTCATGCCCAGCATGGACGAAGGCGGCTTCATCCTCGACTACCGCTCGGAACCGGGCACCTCGCTGGAGGAAACCGACCGCCTGCTGCGCCAGGTCGAGGCGATCATCCGCGCCAATCCCTACGTGGACACCTACTCGCGGCGCACCGGCCTGCAGCTCGGCGGCGGCCTCACCGAGGCCAACGAAGGCGATTTCTTCGTGCGACTGAAGACCAGCGCGCGCCCCGGCACCGAGCAGGTGATGGAGCAGGTGCGCGGCAAGGTCGAGGCGCAGGTGCCGGGGCTGGATATCGAGCTGGCGCAGCTGATGGAGGACCTGATCGGCGATCTGGTGGCAGTACCGCAGCCGATCGAGGTGCAGCTGTACGGCGACGATGCCGCCCAGCTGGACGCCACCGCCGGCCAGGTGGCTGCGCTGATCGGCAAGATCGACGGCGTGGTGGGCGTGCGCGACGGCATCAACCCGGCCGGCGACGCGCTGGACATCCACGTCGACCCGGCCCGCGCGGCGTTGCAGGGGCTCGATCCGGCCGGCGTAGTGGAGCAGGTCAACGCGGCGATCGACGGCACCGTGGCCGCGCGGCTGCCCACCGGCGGCAAGGTGGTCGGCGTGCGCGTGCGCCTGCCCGACGCCGCGCGCCAGCATCTCGAACAGATCGCCGCGCTGCCGATCCGCGCCGGCGACGGCCACCTGCTGCCGCTGTCGCAGATCGCCACGCTGACCCCGGTGCAGGGCCAGCCGCAGATCACCCGCGACAACCTCAAGCGCATGGTCGCGGTGACCGGACGCATCAGCGGCCGCAGCCTGGGTTCGGCGATCGCCGACGTGAAGGCGGCGCTGGCCAGGCCGGGCGTGCTGCCCAAGGGCATGTTCTATCAGCTCGGCGGGCTGTATCAGCAGCAGCAGCAGGCGTTTCGCGGGCTCACCATCGTGATGGTGGCGGCGATCGCGCTGGTGTTCACCCTGCTGCTGTTCTTGTACGAAAGCTTTCGCGTAGCGCTGGCCATTCTGGCGATGCCGCTGCTGGCCTTGCCCGCGGTGTTCATCGGGCTGTGGCTCACCGGCATCGAGCTCAACATCTCCTCGATGATGGGCATGACGATGATCGTGGGCATCGTCACCGAGGTGGCGATCTTCTACTTCTCCGAACTGCAGCAGCAGGCCGACGATGACGATGCGCAGCGCGAGCTGCCGCTGCACGACGCGCTGCATCGCGCCGGCCATCACCGCACGCGGCCGATCCTGATGTCGACCATCGCCGCCATGCTCACCCTGCTGCCGCTGGCGCTGGCGATCGGCCAGGGCTCGCAGATGCAGCAGCCGCTGGCGGTGGCGATCATCGCCGGCCTGCTGGTGCAGGTGCCGCTGGTGCTGCTGGTGATGCCGGTGCTGTACGCCGTGCTGCGCCGGCATCGCCGGGCCGCAACCTGACCCCTCTCGCCTTCGCCGACTCCTCCCCACTCACTGCAAGGGAACCACCGCCATGAAGCCACTGTTGCGCACTGCCCTGCCC
>DASUJJ010000231.1:0-5722 GCA_036279335.1 Dyella sp. | reverse complement strand
GTCAGACGCCAGTTGCCATTGACCCATATCGACCAGCGCCCGCGCTGCCCACCTTTCAAGGGGTGCAAGCGGAAACCGGCGATATCCATGTCCTCGATGGTGTTTGCCGTGTCCAACGCCGCCAACTGCCACCTGAGCCGTCTGGCGTGGGCAGGCTGAACACCTGCCGTGCTGCCGGTTTCATAGAGCCTGCGCAGGCCCTTGTGGCGGAACGATTTGATCATCCAGCCACGCTATTTTGTTGCGCATTGCGCAACAAGTCGAGCATGTGCCCAATGTGATGACGGCATCCCACCCTACAAGCTGTCGGATCAACGCGAGGGGCGGCGCCGCGCGACTTACCGCGAAGCGAAGATCTGCGCCACGTCGTCGTCCCCCAGCATCCGCCACTCCCCTGCCCGCAGATCGCCCAGCGCCAATCCTCCCACCGACACCCGGTGCAGTGCCTCGACGTGGTTGCCCACGGCGGCGAACATTCGACGCACCTGGTGGTAGCGGCCTTCGTGCAGGGTGAGGCGGGCTTGGCGGGGTTCGAGCACTTCAAGCTCGGCGGGAAGCAGCGGGGTGGTTTCGGATTCCAGCAGCAGGGTGCCGCTGGCGAAGGTGGCGGCTTCGTCGCCGCGCAGGTCGTTGGCTAGCGTGGCCTCGTAGACCTTGGGCACGTTGGATTTGGGCGAGATGATCCGGTGCAGCAGGGCGCCGTCGTCGGTGAACAGCAGCAGGCCGCTGGTGTCGCGGTCGAGGCGGCCGACGGTGGAGAGCGCGGGATCGCGCACGCGGTAGCGCGGCGGCAGCAGGTCGTAGACCACGCGGCCGCCATCCTTGCGCGAGCAGGTGACGCCGAGCGGCTTGTGCATTATCAGCACCATGCCGGTCGGCGGATCGAGCGGCTCGCCGTCGATGCGGATCTGCGCGTGCTCCACCTTGTCGTCGGCATACAGCACCTCGCCGTCGGCGTCGGTGATGCGGCCCTCGCGGAACATCCACTGCACTTCTTTGCGGCTGCCGTAGCCCAAGTTGGCGATGAGCTTGACCAGTTTCATGCGCGCACTCCGCGGGCGGTGATGACCTTGAAGCCGCCTTCGTCGGCCACCGTGCGCACCTCGCTGAACAGCGCGGTGAGCGTGGCCTCGTACGGCAGGTGGCGATTGGCGACCAGCCACAGCTGCCCGTGGGGCGTGAGCGCCTTGGCCGCGGCGGCGATGAAGGCGCGGCCGAGTTCCGGCTGGTCGGCGCGGCCCAGGTGGAACGGCGGGTTGCTGACGATGGCGTCGTAGCGGCCCGGCAGGCCGGTGGTGACGTCGTGCCAATGCAGCGCTGCGGCAACGCTGCGCCCTGCCCTGGTCTGCGCCTCGGCCAGATTGCGCTGCGCAGGTTCCAGCGCGCGCTGCTCGGCCTCGAAGCCGTCCAGCGCGGTGACGCCCGGGCAGCGCGCGATCACCTCGCTGGCGAGGTAGCCGTAGCCGACGCCGAGGTCGGCGACGTGGCCGGCAATGTCGTGCGGCAGGTGGGCGGCGAGGAGCGCGGAGGCGGCGTCGATGCGATCCCACGCGAACAGGCCGGGACGACTCCAGTAGCCGGCGGCGTTGCGGCGCGGTGCGTCCAGCGCGAGCCAGTCGGCTTGCAGCGCGGTGTCATGCGTGCCATCCAGCGGCGCGGTCCAGAACACGCGGCATTTGTGTTTGGAGAGCTGGCCGCCCTGCTTTGCCAGCGCCGCGAGATCGGCCTGCGCGGATTTCGCACCCTCTGCGTTCGGCACGCAGGCCAGCACCACGCCGCCGGGTGAAGCGAGCTGCACGGCGCGGGCGAACAGCGCGCGCGCTTCGTCGCGCTGGCGTGGCGGAAGCACGAGCACGAGGTCGAAATGCTCGCCTTCCACGTGCGCATCGACGTAGAACCGGCTGCGCTCCAGCGCCTCGGCAAACGGCTTGAAGCTCTGCTCGCCGCGCCAGCCGGGGCGCGCCATCTCGCGCAGGCGAAAGCCGTCGCGGGCGCGCAGGAACAGCACGCGGGCATCGGCCGGCACGCGCAGGGCGCCCGCTTCCAGCGGCAGGAACAGCGCATCGAGCACGTCGTCGACGGGGGCGGCGGCTACAGGAGACATCGGCACGGCTTGGGCAACGGGCGGGCCGTGATTGTACGCGGGGGTGGTGGGGCTGGGTTTGGAACCTGACGGCGCGGAGAGCGTCGCGACTGAAGTCGCTCCCACAGGGGATGCTGGTGGGCTCGTAATTGTGGGAGGGGCTTCGGCCCAGATGCGATAGGTGGGATTCGCGAGCAGGGCGTCTCGACTGAAGTCGCTCCCACAGGGATGCTGGTGGGCTCGCACTTGTGGGAGGGGTTTCAGCCCCGGCGCGCTGGGTGGGATTTGCGAGCAAGGCGTCGCGACTGAAGTCGCTCCCACAGGGGATGCTGGTGGGCGCGCATTTGGGGGAGGGCCTTCAGCCCCGGCGCGCCGGGTGGGATTTGCGAGAAAGGCGTCGCGACTGAAGTCGCTCCCACAGGGGTGCTGGTGGGCTCGCACTTGTGGGAGGGGCTTTAGGCCCGACGTGCTGGATGGGCCTCGCGCGCAAGGCGTCGCGACTGAAGTCGCTCCCACAGGGGTACTGGTGCACTCGCACTTGTGTGAGGGGCTTCAGCCCCGACTGTTCCGGCAGCGCGCGCGGCTACTTCTTGCGCTCCAGCATCGCCTTGAGGTCGGCGAAGGGGTTGCCGGTGGCGGGGGCCTGGGTGTCGCCGGTGTCGAGGGTGCCGGTGTCGTAGTCGAGGTAACGCTGGTGCTCGTTGTCGTGGCAGTACAGGCACAGCAGCTCCCAGTTGCTGCCGTCGGCGGGGTTGTCGTCGTGGTTGTGGTTGCGGTGGTGCACGGTGAGCTGCTGCACGTTGCTGCGGTCGAACTCGCGGGCGCAGCGGCCGCAGATCCACGGGTACATCTTCAGCGCGCGGTCGCGGTAGCCGTGGCCACGCTGCTCGGCGGCGCGGCGAGCGTCGGCGACGACGCGGTCGAGTCTGGATTCGTTGATCGCCACCGCGCGCTCCAAAGTGAGGGGCGCGTCGCCGAGAGTCGTCGGCCGACGCGCCCTTGATGCCGGGCGCCGATTATCGTGCTTTTCCGGCCAATCGTCCGACCCAGCGATACAGCAGGTAGACCACGGCGGCGAACGCTATCCCGCCGATCCACATGGCGGTCGGCGCAAACCCCTTACCCACCAGCGCCAGCGGCGCGCTGTTGCCGGAGAACACCACCACCGCCGCGAGGATCACGCCGATGATGCTCTCTCCCACGATCAACCCGGAGGCCATCAGCACGCCGAGCTGGCGCGTGCCTGCCGGATCGGGGCTGCGCGGTGACCGACGGTCGAAATACCAGCCGACGACGGCGCCGACCACGATCATCAGCGTCACCTCGGTGGGCAGGTAAATACCCAGGCCGACTGCCAGCGGCGGCAGTCGCACCTGCGAGTGGGCCAGGCCGAGCAGCTCGTCCACCAGGATGATCGCCGCACCGATCGCCGCGCCCAGCCCGATCAGGCCCCAGTCGATGTTGTGCTGGAGCACGCCCTGCGCCAGCGCGGCGATCAGGCCCGCCTGCGGCGCGGCCAGCGCCTTGTCGGTGGCGTTGGCGGCACCGACGAAGCCATAGGCGTCGCCGAGCAGGTTGAGCACGAACGGGATGATGATGGCGCCGGCCAGCACGCCGATCACCAGCGCCACCTGCTGCTTCCACGGGGTGGCATCCACCAGCTGGCCGGTCTTGAGATCCTGCAGGTTGTCGTTGGCGATGGTGGCGCCGGCGAACACCACCGACGAGGCAAACAGCGCGAATGCCACCAGCGCCTTGCCGGCCTCCGGCGGCAGGTGCGACTGCACGCCCAGCGCCAGCAGCAGCGACGCCACCACGATCACCAGAATGCCGATGCCCGACAGCGGACTGTTGGACGAGCCGACCAGGCCTGCCATGTAGCCGCATACCGCCGCCACGAAAAAGCTCATCAGCGCCACGAACACCACGCCGCCAATCACCAGCGTCCAGATCTGCGCGCCGAGGCCGCTGGCGCCGCCAAAGCTCGCCAGCAACCAGCCGATCGGCAGCATGCAGGCGAGGGTGACCACGGCCACGATGCCGATGGGAATATCCAGCTCGGTGCGCGGCAGGTCGCCACCCTGCCCGGCCTTGCGCAGCCGCGCCGAGCGCATCGCGCCAGCCAGCCCGGTGGCCACCGGCTTGCCCAGCTTCAGCAGCGTCCAGATGGCGGCGGCGGCAATCGTGCCGGCACCGAGAAAGCGCACCTTCTCGCCAAAGGCCTCACCAGCCACGTCGGCCGCGGCACCTGCCGCATGGGCCAGCGCGGTGTAGTGCGGCACCGCCCAGCCCCAGGCGATGAGGGTGCCGAGCAACATCGAGATGCCGACCCAGAGGCCGACCAGGTGGCCCACCGCCAGCAGCGCGAACGACAGGCTGAAATCAAAGCCGCTCACCGCGCCGCGGTCGCCGATGCGGAAGTAACTGGCCACGTCCCTGGCGAACAGCTGGGTGCCCACCACCAGCGAAAAACCCGCCGATACCAGCGCACCCCACACCACCGCGGTGAAACCGTAGCGCCCCGCAGCCGCCGCCTCGCCGCCGGTGTCGCCGGCGCGGTGGCTGGCACCCACCTTGAGCACCTCGGCACAGGCCACGCCTTCGGGATACGGCAAGTCGGAACTGGTCACCAGCGCCCGGCGCAACGGGATCGAGTACATCACGCCCAGGATTCCGCCCAGGGCGCAGATCAACATGGTCTGCCAGTACGGGAACCCCGACCACCAGCCGACGATGACCAGGCCCGGCAGCACGAAGATGATCGCCGACAGCGTGCCCGCCGCCGAGGCGATGGTCTGCACGATGTTGTTTTCCTGGATGCTGGCGTCGCTGACCTTGCGCAGCACCGCCATCGAGATCACCGCGGCCGGGATCGAGGTGGCGAAGGTGAGACCGGCCTTGAGACCGAAGAACACGTTGGCCGCCGTGAATACCACCGTGATCACGATGCCGATGATCACGCCGCGGATCGTCAATTCGCTCTGCGGCTCAAGGCCTGGTGCTTTCGGTTGGCTCACGAGCAATCTCCCCGATGGACAAGCCCCCGAAGATAGCCGGTTACGGCCTGCGCTGGCACGCGCACCGCCGCACGACGGGCCTGCACTGCTGCGCGAAGCGCATCACGTCAGCCGCGCGGCGGGAATGCCCAGCGCAGGAAATCCGGCAGCACCGCCGCCCAGGCCTTCTGTTCGTGATGCGCGCCGGGCACCGCGTCCAGCGCCACCTGGCCGGTACGCGGCGGATGGGCGGGATCGCCCTCTACCACCGGATAGCCGAGCTGGCGCAGGCCGCGGCGCGGGGTGCCGTCCACATCGCGCCAGCCGTCGACGAGATCGCGCAGATCGTCCACCGCGTCGATGATGCCGTCGCCGTCGCGGTCGCTGGTTTCCTCGGCCGTGCCGATGGAGAACCACAGCCGCAGCGATGGGCGCGCCGGCCCGCGGTCGACCATCCGCAGCGCCAGCCGCGAGTGCTGCACGGCGCGCGCGTCGGTGCGATCGCCGGCTACCCAGACCGAGGGCGAGAACGCGCCCACCGTGCCGAACACGTCCGGCGCGTTCCAGCCCAGCCCGAACGCGCTCAGCGCGCCGAGCGACCAGCCCAGCACGGCGCGGTCGGCGGCTTGGGGAAGGGTGCGGT
>DASUJJ010000230.1:0-6666 GCA_036279335.1 Dyella sp. | reverse complement strand
CCTGGAAACGACCGAAATGCGGCAGCCGCTGGGTCACGAAATCGCGCAGCCAGGCCTGCGCCTCGCGCCGGGTCAGCGGCCAGCCGAACGCCTCGGCCGACGGTTCGCCCAGGGTCTGCACGCCCGCTGCCTCGATCTCGTCCCACAGCGCGCGCAGGTCGTGCTTCTGCCACGGCCACGCCGGCGCCAGCGGATCGCCCGGCCACTTCTCGCGGTTCTCCGCGTCGAAGTTCCAGCGCCCGCCGCGCGGTTCGCCATCGGGTTCCAGCAGGATCTGGTGGCGTCGGCGCAGGTCGCGATAGAAGAATTCCATCCGCGGCACTTTCTTCTCGAAGCGCTTGGCCGCCTCGTCGCGCTCCAGCAAAAAATGCTCGGCGCTTACCACCGCGTTGGGCAGGCCGCTCGCCTCGAACGCTTCCAGCAGCGCCTGCTCCACCCGCCACTCGTCCGCTTCCATCCGCTCCAACTGCGTGGCGCCGAACTGCGCGATCAGCCACGGCAGGTTGGCGGCGAAGCTGTGCTGGTTGCGCGCGTCACCGATGCGCAGATATTCCACCCGGTGCCCGGCCTTGGCCAGCGCCTCGCCGAAGCGACGCATGGCGGCAAAGATACCCAGCACCTTCTGCGCGTGGTGGCGCACGTAGTCAGTTTCGCTGCGCACCTCCATCAGCACGTAGACCACCTCGTCGTCCACGCTGCGGAACCAGCTGTGCCGTGCGTTGAGTTGATCGCCCAGGATCAGTCGCAGGCAGGTCATGGTTTCGACTCCGGGGTCTTCGAGCGGCGGCAGCGTGCGCTGCAGTAGCGCACCTCGTCCCACACGCGTTCCCACTTCTTGCTCCACGCGAACGGGCGCTGACACACGGGGCAGGTCTTGGTCGGCAGGTGCGGTTTGCGGTGCATGGCGGGCCAGCGGAGTAAGGCAATGCCAACAGCTACGAATCAGCCGTCCGCCCGGTTGCATGGCTCGGCATGCACGCGCTTGCCGCGGGGCCGCACGCGGCTGGCTGCCTTGATCGGTGCCTGCGCGGCAGCGGGGTCATGCGGCGGCGGGCTGCAGCGTTTTCAGCCGGTGAACTCGGCGATGTCGCCCGGCTTGCGCAGCATCTTGTTGACCTCGCCGGCGTGCAGCTCCTCGGCTGCGATCATTTCCCGCGCATATTCCTCCAGCAGCACCGACTTGCCGGCGACCAGCTCCAGCAGTTCGTAATACGCCGCCAGCGCCAGCTGCTCGTGCTCCAGCGACTCGCGCAGGATCGGTCCCACGTCGTGCTGGTGGGTTTCCAGCAGCGGCCCGATGCCCAGTGAGGGATGACCACCGAATTGGGTGATCAGCTCGCCCGCGCGCCGGGCATGCAGCAGGCTTTCGTCGGCCTGGCCGGACAGCCAGCTCACGATCGGGATGCGGTTATAGCCATAGATCATCAGCGCGTAGTGCGTGTAGCGCACCACGCCGGCCAGTTCGAGTTCCAGGATGCGGTTGAGCAGCGTGATGGCGCGTTGCTTGTCCTGTGCTTGCATGGCGGATGCCTCCTCTTGGACGGACGGATGCGGCCGTCGTGGCCGCGCAAACCGTGGCCAGCCTACTCCCGCGAGGCCAGCGGGGGGGTGTCGATGGCCCTGCCTGGCGCGCGGCGATCCGCACACGCGCGCTGGCGTGCCAGGCGTCAGGGCGTCAGCACACCGATCGTCTGCAGCCAGCGTTCGGCCAGCGCCGGCCACGCGCCCACCGGCAGGTCGGGCGTGCGCAGCCCGAAAGCGTGGCCACCGTGCGCGTACAGATGCATTTCCGCCGGCACGCCGGCCTTGTCCAGGGCCACGTAGTAGGCCAGCGCTTGCTGGACGCCATCGACATGGTCGTCCTGCGCCATCACGATGAACGTTGGCGGGGTGTCGGTGGTGGGGTGGATGTCCGGACGCAGGCCGAGATCGGTGTCGTTGCGGGTGGCCGGATCCTCGTCCTCATGCACCCACAGATGGCCGGGATAGATCGCCATGGCAAAGTCGGGGCGGCTGGAGCGCCGGTCGGCGGCATCCACCAGCGCGTAGGTGCGATGCCGGAAGTGCGTGCTGACCGCCGCAACCAGGTGTCCGCCGGCGGAGAAGCCGATGACCCCGACCCTGTGCGGGTCCACGCCCCACTCGGCCGCATGCTCGCGGATCAGCCCGATCGTGCGCTGCGCATCCTGCAGCGCGGTCTGCACTTTCGGGTAGTAGCGGTGATGGTCGACCCAGGTGGGGCCGGAATTGGGCACGCGGTACTTCAGCAGGATGCAGGTGATGCCGCGCGAGCTCAGCCAGTCGCAGATCTCGGTGCCCTCGAGGTCCATCGCCAGGATCTGGTAGCCGCCGCCGGAAACACCACGACGGCGGCCCCGGTGTTGTGCCCCCGCGGCGGATAGCGCGTCATCGTCGGCGTGCTCACGTGACTGATCTTCGGCCAGTCGTCCGCCACGGTTTCCGGCTGCGGATCGGTCACGGCATCCGGTGCGGCGCCGGGCCAGATCGGTTGCTGCTCGAGCCCGTGCCCGGGTTGCCAAGTGGTGGCGTGGAGGGCGCATCCGGCGAGGGCGAGCAGGGCGGACAGGGCACAGTGCAGGGGTTTCATCAGACATGGCCGGGAAGCGGGCGGACGCGCAGCATGCACGGTACGCCGGTACGCTGCGCGGCGGCGCGCGGGCTTTTCGCAGGCGCGCCTCGTCTCAGGCGTGCGCACGCCGCGGGTTCGCCCCGATCAGCAGCAGCCACAGGCAGGTGCCGATTTCTCCCAGCGCAGCCGGCAGCGTGACGTAGCCGGCCAAGGCCATGTCGTCGTAGCCGGCCACCAGCAGTTGCCCGGCAAAGTCGGTCAGGTAGGACAGCCCGCCCAGCATCAGCAGGTAGCCGAGCAGCCGCGGCAGCTGTCCGGAGCGGACCACCAGCCAGCCCAGCGGGAGCAGCCACAGCCCCCAGAAGACCTGGGCCACCAGCACGGCGTTGGCGTAACCCGCCAGCTGCAGCATCACCTGCGACTGCCGCTGGACGGCATCGACGCCTTGCAGCCAGGGCGCGTGGTCGAGCAGCGCGAGCACGTCGAGCTTGTGCTGCAACGAGGCGATCGACAGCGGCACGCTTGCCAGTGCCAGCACCACCATGAGCGCACCGGCGCTCCGGTTCACCGCGCCGAGCAGCCGGTAGAGCAGCAGCGGCAGCAGCAGGAACTCGACGTAGCAGAACAGCGCCACGGCGATGCCCGCCCGGTACAGCGTCTCGTGCGCCAGGATGCTCCGCACGGTGTTCGCCGGGTCGCCATGGCCACCGATGATCGACGGCACGTAGATCAGGCTGAAGATGCCGGCGACAACGTTGATCAGGTAGGCCGCGCCCGCCGCGCGGGCGAGCCGGCGGGTGGCACCGTGGCTGTCATCCATGGCCATGCGGGGGCTCCGGGTGTGGGTCGCGGGAGGGGAAGTCAGGGTGTCACGGGGTTGCGCCGGGGCCAGCGCCACGCCGTCCACGCGATACCCAGCGAGAGCAGCACCTCGATCACGCCGAGGAAGAGGTAGAACTGCCAGGCGCCGGCCATCGTCATCAGCATGATCGCGGTATAGGCCAGCCCGAGCAGCACGCTGACCCAGCGCACCAGCGCGGCGGGCAGCAGCAGGACCGCGCAGACCATCAGCGCCGGGACCGCCATCATCGCCGAGGTGCCCAGCAGCACGCCCTGCGTGACCGCGCCCAGCGGCTCCATCCGGCCGGCCAGCATGCCGCCGAGCTTGCCCGGCACGTACAGGCCGAAGTAGTCGCCGTAGACGTAGCAGAACATCAGCGAGGCCCACAGGCCGGCCAGCCTCAGGCGCGGATTCAACGGCGGATCGTGCAGTGGGGCGCGATGCGGGGCGGTCATGACGTCGTCCTTCGGCATGCTCGGCGGTTCCGTGCGCCGTGGAGCGTAGGCCCACGCGGCCGGCGTCCGGATGTGGCGGAGGTCACGGACCCGCCGCCAGGGTCAGCCGACCGGGTCGAACGCCGTGGCCGCCCCGATCGGCGTCCACGCCGCCAGGCCCTGCAGCAACTGCTGCGCGTCCACACGCACTGCGTCCAGCGCGTCCTGCCCGAGCTGCAGGCGCACAAGTGCATCAACTACCGCCAGGCCGGCACCGGCGACACCTGTGCCTGGGAGCGGCACGGCGCGCGTGTCCGACTCGCTCATCGCCATCGACCTGGCGCTGGCCGGCGTGGGCATCGCCCATCTGTTCGAGCCATTGGTCGCCGACCACCTGCGCGGCGGCCGGCTGCTGCCAGTGCTGCCGAAGGCTCCGATCGAGGAGCCGGGGTTGTTCCTTTATTTCCCGCGGCGCGCGTCGGAGGCACCCAAGCTGCGCGCGCTGATCGACGCGGCGCGCGAGCGGCTGGGCTGAGTCGCTGCATGACGGGGTGGCTGCGGTGGGGGTGGGGCACCACATCTTTGATGAGTCTTCCGTCTACGCAGACAGGCTCCATGCAGACCCGGCGTCGCCTCCGACTACCGAATGCGGAGTGTGTCGGCGTTGCATATCGCCCGACCCGCTTGCGGGTAGTCAGGCAGGCTTCCCGATCGGCGATGGCTCTCACAAAATTGGATGCACGCCGATCGCGGATGGCTTCCCGACAGGGATATGCTTGCCGCTCGTCGCGCACGCAGGAGGCTTCTGGCGCATTGCCGGTGCCCGGGTTTGCGTCCGGCGTCGAACAAGGCAGTTGTGGCGGCCCTTCCGCGGTCGCATTCGTTGAAGGGAGATCGACATGCCTGCTTCGCGGCGCCTTTCAGCTTCCAGGCCCGTCCGTTCCAAAGGAATACCTGCCCGCGCGGGCGTTATTCCCCTCGTCATGATCCTGACCATGCTGGGCGCTTGCCGCGGGTTGCCGGCAGCGCCAAAGCCGCATACGGAACACGCCATGGAGACACATCCGATGACCACGCCGGCCACGTCCGATCCCACTCGCGCGCAACTCAGCGCGCAGCAGGCCATGGAACGCTTCCTGGACTTGATCCGCGCCACGCGGACGTTGCAGGACATCACACCCGAAACCATGCACGAAGCCATGGGGGTGGATATTCAGTCGGTGTCTCCCGACCACTATGGCTACGGCCAGGCGTTGCCTGGCAACTGGGCGTTCAGTGTCGAACGAAAGGATGCAGGGGGCGCCGGACCGCAGGTGAACCTCAGCTTCTCCCCCATTCCGGGGAAGAGTGCTTCGCCGGAGGGGGCCTGTGAGCCGGACTTCGCGCACTTCGCGGACGCCCTGCTGCGCATGGGGTTCACCCGCCATGCGTCGCACGGAGAGCACAACCGCTGGCTGTTCGACTACTTCGAGCGGCCAGGCATGCGGGTGGAGGTCTATCCGCGGACGCCCCGCTCTGATCGTGGCGCGCCGACTGGCCCGATCTGCGTAGACAAGGTCCTGATTCGGTAAGGAGACCGATCATGCCGTTGAGTGCCCAGGCCCAGGCCGTAATCGATGCCTTCGGGAACCAGTCCGGCGTCACTGCAGAGCAGTTGGCCAACCTTCAGGCGACCATCGTCGCATCGCCCGCCCTGACCCGGGAAGTGAACGACGCCGTGGCACAGGGCCACCTGCAGCGCATCGTTCCGCTGAACAATCCTCATGCGGGCGGGGAGTACAACCCCGATGCGCACGAGATGCGTCTGCCGTTGGGGATGCTTTCCGCTCCGGCCGGTGGCCATTTCGACCGCGGCGAACCCACGTTCGTGCTGGGGCACGAGCTGCAGCACGGTTTCAACGCAGCCGCCACGGCACAGGCGCAGACCGCCTTCACGCGCGAGCTGGCCGTCGTCGCGCAGTCGCCGGGCCATGATCACGATTACACGGCGCCGATCGGCAGGCTGATCGCGGCCAATCGGCGCGACGAAGCAGGCGCCGAGATTTCCGGTTAGAACGCTGTCGTCAGCGCTGCCCGTCAGGAAGCCGCCGACCATCACCGACCAGCGCCGACGCTGGCTGACGTCTATGCCCGCAACCCGGGGCGCATGGACGACTTCATCGACGTGGACCGTTCCCACTTTCCACCGACTTACGCGATGAAGCCGAATCTCACGGTCAACGCTGATCTCACCATGCCGGCGACCGCGCCCAACATCGAGGGCATGGGGCGGAACTATTTCGACCATTCCGGCGGCCTGGGGCATAACGGCAATTCCGACTACGCCAACTACTACGGTGCCTATGCCGTCGGCGTCGCCGCGACCTACGAGCGTCACTACAATCCGCAGGCGCCGGGACACACGGCGCCAGCCCACGAGATGAGTCTGAACCTTGCGCAGCTGCACCTGGATCCGCGGATCATGGCGGAGAACGGCATCGATCTCGGACCGGATACCCGGCCCATGCCCTATGCCGACAAGAGTACGCAGCCTCCCACCCAGGCGCATCTCGACCATACGATCCAGACCCACGTTTACACGCCGCTCGCGCCCATCGAGCCAGCCGTTGCGCCCGATCTGAAGGACGTGGCGCATCCGGGGCATGCGCTCTACGAGCAGGCCCACAATGCCGTCCTGGCACTGGACGCGCGACACGGCCGCAAGCCCGATCAGCGCAGCGACAATCTGGCCGCAGCGCTCTGCGTCGCGGCGTGCCGCGATGGCATGAGCGCGATCCACCATGTGGAGCTCAGCGAGGACG
>DASUJJ010000229.1:0-11002 GCA_036279335.1 Dyella sp. | reverse complement strand
GCGCCGGCGCAGGTCGGCGCGGGCCTCCTCGTCCATGGTTTCCAGCGCCTGGCCGTCGACGCGGATGCTGCCGCCGGTGGGCAGGTCCAAGCCGGCCAGCAGGCCGAGCAGGGTGGTCTTGCCGGAACCGGACGCCCCCACGATGGCGAAGCTCTCGCCGGCGTTCACGGTGAGGCTCACGCCGCGCAGGATCGCCAGCGTGCCCTCGGGCCCGGCGACCGACTTGCTAACATCGACCGCTTCAAGCACCGGACGGGATGAATCGCTCATGCGTCGTTTCCTTTGCACACTGGGACTGCTGCTGTGGGGTGTGGCCGCCGCGCAGGCCGCGCCGACGCGGAGCGTGCTGGTGCTGGGCGACTCGCTGTCGGCGGCGCACAACATTCCGGTGGAGTCGGGCTGGGTGCATCTGCTGGGCGAGCGTCTGGGCACGATGGAGCCACCGTGGCGCGTGGTCAATGCCAGCATCAGTGGCGAAACGTCGCTCGGCGGCCGCAACCGCCTGCCCGAGCTGCTGAAAAAGGAGCGCCCCGCGGTGGTGGTGATCGAGCTGGGCGCCAACGACGGCCTGCGCGGCCTGCCGCTGGACGCGCTGCGCGACAACCTCGCCGCGATGATCGACCTGGCGCACAAGCACGGCGCGCGCGTGCTGCTGCTGGGCATCGAGCTGCCGGTGAACTACGGCCCCCAGTACCGCGCCGGCCTGCGCGCCATTTACGCCGACCTGGCCCGCAGCAAGCGCACCGGCCTGGTGCCGTTCCTGCTGGAGGGAGTGGCGATGGATCCCGGCCTGATGCAGGACGACGGCCTGCACCCTCGCGCCGCGGGGGAGCCGCTTGTGCTCGACAACGTCTGGCCCGCCCTGACACCGCTGCTGGCGGCTGACCACCGCCGGGCGCGCGGGTCGAGCTTGACCGCGGAGTGAACGCGGCCGGCTCTCTTCACATCGCGGTCACTGGGCGGCTAGGTAGCCTTTCACAAATGTGAATTCGCGAAGCGGCAGGACGGATATATGAGCGTAAGAGACGAGCAGTCGGGCCTGGTGCTTCTGGTGGAAGACAATCGCCAGATCGCCGAAATGGTGGGGGAATTCCTCGAGCGCCGGGGTTACTCGGTGGATTACGCCGCCGACGGCGTCAGCGGCCTGCATCTGGCCGTATCCAACAGCTACGACGTGGTGGTGCTCGACCTGATGCTGCCCGGCATGGACGGTCTGGACGTCTGCCGCAAGCTGCGCAAGGACGCCAAGAAGTCCACCCCGGTGCTCATGCTCACCGCCCGCGACACGCTGGAAGACAAGCTGGTGGGCCTGGAGGCGGGCGCCGATGACTACCTGGTGAAGCCGTTCGAGGTCCGCGAGCTGGAAGCGCGCCTGCGCGCCCTGATCCGCCGTGACCGCCGCCAGGTGTCCACCGAGGTGCTCACCGTCGGCGACATGACGCTGGATACCGCCACGCTGCGGCTTACCCGCGGCGGGCAGGAGCTCACCGTGTCGCCGATCGGCCTCAAGCTGCTGGCGATTCTGATGCGCGAATCACCCCGCGTGGTCAGCCGGCGCGACATCGAGCGCGAGATCTGGGGTGACACGCTGCCCGACTCGGACACGTTGCGCTCGCATCTTTACAACCTGCGCCGGGTGATCGACAAGCCATTCGCCAAACCGCTGCTGCACACCATCCACTCGGCGGGGTATCGCCTGGCGGATCTCGATGCAGAGGTCGCTTCCGCGACGCAGCCGGCATGAACCATGCGAGGTCGTCCCGCGCAGCATTGTCATGAGTAGCAGCGGTCCATCACCGGCAAACATGGGTTTCCGCAGGGGTGCGTTTCACCGCCGGATTGCGGTGATTTTCGTGCTCCACCTGATTGCGGTCGGCATCAGCGTGATGCTGGGCATCTACGCCATGGCGCCGTCCTGGGCCGTGCTGTTGCTGATCATCGTCACGTCCGCCCTGGCGTGGCTGGCGGCCCGACGCGAGTGGCGTCCTGTCAGCGCGCTGGCGAAGCTGCTCAATGGCTGGGAGGAGCGCCCCGATCTGGAGGCGCTCTCGCCCGAGCACCTGTCGCGGCAAACCGATGCCGACGTGGCCTCGATTGCGCGCGGCCTGCACGGGTTCGCCACGCGGATCGCCGGATACACCGAGCGGGAGCGCAACTTCACCCGCGACGCCAGCCACGAGCTGCGTAGCCCGCTGACGGTGATCAAGATGTCGGTGGACATGCTGGCCGAGGAGCAGAGCCTGAGCGACTTCGGCGAGCGCTCGCTGCTGCGTATCCGCCGCTCGGCGCGCGAGATGGAGGCATTGGTCGAGGCGCTGCTGATCCTGGCGCGCGAGACCGACAACGGCGTGGACGACGAGCTGTTCGTGATCAACGACGTGCTGCGGCACGAGCTGGAGTTTGCCCGCGACATGCTGATCGGGCGCCCGATCGAACTGCTGCTGGAAGAACCCACGCGCTTTGCCCTGCGCGGCTCGCCGCGGGTGTTCGCCGTGCTGTTCTGGCAGCTGATCCGCAATGCCTGCCAGCAGACCGAGCGCGGCCGCGTGGTGGTGACCGTGATGCCGGGCATGGTGGTGGTGGCCAATCAGGCCGAGCCGCATATCCTGGACAACGGCAGCAGCCCGATGCCGCCGTACGGCGCCGATCGCCACGGCTTTGAGCTCGCCATTGCCCAGCGCATCAGCGACCGCTTCGCCTGGCCGCTGGAGCTGCAGACGCATGCCGGCAGCCAGAACGTGGCGAGCATTCGCTTTCCGCACACCCAGGCGGCCTGAACAAAAACGCCGCGCCCTTTCGGGACGCGGCGTTGGCCTGGCCTGAACCCGGGTTGCTGTCGCTTACGCTTTCAGTGCCGGCGACACGCTGAACGCGCAGCCCGTCTTCGCCGTCACCTCGTCCAGCGTCACGCCATCCTGCAGCTCGATCAGGGTGAGGCCCTTGCCCTTGGCCACCTCGAACACGGCAAGGTCGGTGATGATCAGGTCCACGCATTCCTTGCCGGTGATCGGCAGGTCGCATTGCTGCTTGATCTTCGGCGAGCCGTCCTTCGCGCAGTGCTCCATCAGCACCACCACGCGGCGCACGCCGCTGACCAGATCCATCGCGCCGCCGGGGCCCTTCACCATCTTGCCCGGCACCATCCAGTTGGCGAGGTCGCCGGTGACCGAAACTTCCATGCCGCCGAGGATGGCCAGGTCGATGTGGCCGCCGCGGATCATCGCGAACGAGTCGGCGCTGGAGAAGAAGCTGGAGCCCGGCAGCGTGGTGACGGTCTGCTTGCCCGCGTTGATCAGGTCGGGATCGATCTGCTCCTCGGTGGGGAACGGGCCGATGCCGAGCAGGCCGTTCTCCGACTGCAGCACCACGTCCATGCCCGCGGGAATGTAGTTGGCCACCAGCGTCGGGATGCCGATGCCGAGGTTCACGTAGAAGCCGTCGCGCAGCTCCCTGGCGGCGCGCTGGGCCAGGGCGGTACGCATCGGGCTTTCCTTGCCGGTGTTGGCGCCGGCGATGGTGCGGAACTCGATACGCTTCTCGTACGACGGTCCCTGGATGATGCGGTCGACGTAGATGCCCGGCACGTGGATGTTGTTCGGGTCCAGCGTGCCCACCTCCACCAGCTCCTCCACTTCGGCCACGCAGACCTTGCCGCAGGTGGCGATCATCGGGTTGAAGTTGCGCGCGGTTTCGCGGAACACCAGGTTGCCGAGGCGGTCGCCTTTCCATGCCTTGACGATGGAAACGTCGGCGCGGATCGCTTCCTCCAGCACGTATTCCTTGCCGTCGAACACGCGGGTCTGCTTGCCTTCGGCCAACTGCGTGCCGAACGCGGTGCGCGTGTAGAAGCCCGGGATGCCCGCGCCGCCGGCGCGCAGCTTCTCCGCCAGCGTGCCCTGCGGCACCAGGTGCAGCTCCAGCTCGCCGGCCAGCACCTGCCGCTCGAACTCCTTGTTCTCGCCCACGTAGGAGGCGAACACGCGCTTCACCTGGCGCGTCTTGAGCAGCGGGCCCATACCGAAGTCGTCGACGCCGGCGTTGTTGCCGACGATGGTCAGCCCCTTGGTGCCGGCGGCAAGCAGGGCGCCGATCAGGTTCTCGGGAATGCCGCACAGGCCGAAGCCGCCCGCCGCGATCGTCATGTCGTCGAACAGCAGTCCGTCGAGGGCCTTGTCGGCGCTTGCGTAAACCTTGTCCATTGCGATGCCTGCCTGCGTGGGAATCAGCGCACAAGGATACGACGGAACGCCGGGGCCCGCCTCGTACGAAGGTCCCATGGGGCAGCCGGCACGGCGCGCTGCGGGTGCATCGGCTCGCGTCGGGTGGCTTCATCGCCGGCTTGACGCTCTACGATTACGCATGTAAACATTTACTATCGATTACATTCGTAAACGCGTGGAACCCATGATCAGCGAAGCCGAAGCCGTCGTGATGGAAGTGCTGTGGCGGGGATCGCCGCGCAGTGCCGAGGACATCCTCGGCGAGGTGGGCGCCGCCCAGCAGTGGCAGGAGGGCACGGTGAAGTCCCTGCTCAACCGCTTGCTGAAGAAGAAGGCGGTGAAGGCCGAGCGCGATGGCCGCCGCTACTTGTACAGCCCGCTGCTGCCGCGCGAGAAATACGTGCACCAGACCAGCAAGAGCCTGCTCGATCGGCTGTTCGGCGGCCGCGTGGCGCCGCTGGTGGCGCACTTTTCCGAGCAGCGCAAGCTGTCGAAGAAGGACATCGCCGAACTGCGCCAGCTGCTCAAGGAGCTCGACGATGAATAGTCTTGAAGCCTTGGCCAATGGGTGGGTGAACCATGCGATACGGCTGAGCTGGATCTTCACCCTTGCCACGGCCCTTGTGCTGGCTATGCGGCGGCCGCTGAGGCGCGCCGTCGGTGCCGAGGCCGGTCCGTTGTTGTGGCTGTTCGTACCGCTCGCCCTGGTGGCCGCGCTGATACCGCACCTGCCCGCTTCCGTGGCGGCGTTGCCGCCGGTGGTGGTGCGCATTGCCGGTGGTGGGACCTGGATGGCAGTTCCCGCGCCTGAAGGATGGACGGTTCCCTGGCGGGCGCTTGCCATGACGGCGTGGCTCGCCGGAGCGTTGGTCGTGCTCGCACGGGTCGTGCAGGCGCAGCGGCGCTTTCTTCGCCGTCTTGCAGGCGCTCGTGCGATTGACGTGGCCGGCGCCTATCGCCCGGTGTGGCTGGCGATCGACAGCGATCTCGGGCCGGCCGCGGTAGGCGCGCTGGGCGTACGCATCGTGCTGCCCGCCGACTTCCACACCCGCTACACCCGGGCCGAGCAGACCCTGATCCTTGCCCACGAGCAGGTGCACGCCCGGCGTCGCGACGGCCTGTGGCGAATGCTCGCGCAAGGTCTCGCGGCGCTGTTCTGGTTCCACCCGCTGGCCTGGGTTGCGCTCGCCTGCCTGCGCCAGGACCAGGAGCTGGCTTGCGATGCGGCGGTGCTGCGCGAGCACGGCGCCCCTCGCAGGGACTACGCCAACGCCATGCTGAAAACCCAGGCTTCGCCGCTGATGCTGCCGGTGGGGTGTTCGTGGTCTTCCAACCATCCACTCACGGAGAGAGTTTCCATGCTCAAGCAACCTGTCCCCACGCGTACTCGCCGTCTAGCCGCCCACACGGCGCTCGGTGCGATCGTTCTTGCCGGTTCGCTGGGCGTGTATGCCGCCCAGCCCGCGCCAGCTGCCCGGCACCCTGCGGTGGCCGACACCGACCATTTCACCGTGAAGATTGACGTCGCCACTCGCGGCCACGCGCCCTCCATGCACTTCACGCAGTGCCTGGCCAAGGGTGAGCCGTTCCACCTCAGCGGAAGCGACGGCCCGGGCTTTTCCTGGCGGGGCTGGTTCGCCGTGACGCCCGCACCGGATGGTCTCATCCAGGTCGCCGGCGAGCTTCATGTGCGGCTGGATCAGGGCGGTGGGAAGGTGCGCACCATGGACGGGAAGCCGATCGTGCGCACCGGCAAAGGACAGCAGGCGACCATCGTCCTTGGCCAGAAAGGCGAGAAGCCACTGGAGGACGGCACGGTGCGATTTGACCTGACCCCGGTTCCCGGCTGTGGCGCCGATGCGCTGGCTTCGATCCCCGAGCAGGTGCCGATCGAGTTGGCTGCCCAGGCGACACCCGTCCGCGAAGCGGCACAGGCCTTGGCGACCAAAGCCGGCTTCACCCTCGTGAATGCCGACGCGCTAAGCGAGCGCGCGACTTCGTTCAAGTTCGACAAGATGTCGCCGGTTTCAGCGATGCAACTGCTTGCCGACGTCGATGGCAAACGTGCGGTATTCAACGGACGCAGCGTGCACTTCGAGCCGAAGTAAGGAGGCTGCTCCCCGATATACTCTCCGCATCGTCGGGGAGTATTCGTACGTGAAGTCGCGTCGTCTGTGGAGCCTGTTTGCCGCACTCGGGCTGGCTGCATCCGCCCACGCAGCCGGCCCGGTGCTGGTGATCCACGGCGGCGCCGGCGTGCTGCAGCAGGACATGCCGCCGGAGCGCGAGCGGGCAATCCGTGCCGCGCTCACCCATGCGCTCGAAGCGGGCTATGCCGAGCTCAAGGCGGGCAAACCCGCGGTGGATGCGGTCACTGCATCGCTCACCTTGCTCGAGGATGATCCGCTGTTCAACGCCGGCCGCGGCTCGGTGTTCACCCACGACGGCACGCTGGAAATGGATGCGGCGATCATGGACGGCTATACGCTGCGCGCCGGCTCGGTGGCGGCGGTGTCGAACGTGAAGAACCCGATCGTGCTCGCGCGCGCGGTGATGGAACACACCCCGCACGTGATGCTGGTCGGTGCCGGCGCGGAAGCGTTCGCCCAGGCGCAGGGCATCACCCGCGAGGAGCCGGGGTATTTCCGCACCGAGGAGCGCTGGCAGCAGCTGCAGCAGGCGCTCAAGGAAGATGCCAGCGGCAAGCCGCACGCGGACGAGGAAACGGCCCGCCATTACGGCACGGTCGGTGCGGTGGCGCTGGACGTGCACGGTCACCTCGCCGCCGGCACTTCCACCGGCGGCATCAACGACAAGATGCCGGGCCGGGTCGGCGACTCGCCGGTGATCGGCGCCGGGACCTATGCCGATGCCGGCTGTGCCGTCTCGGGCACCGGCTGGGGCGAGTTCTACCTGCGCACGGTGGCGGCGTATGCGATCTGCTCGCGGGTAAGCCAGCTGCGCATGCCGATCGCGCGGGCGGCGGCCGAGGTGATCAACCAGGACATTCCCGCCATGGGCGGCAGCGGCGGAGCCATCGCGCTGGACAACCAGGGCCATATCGCCATTCCGTTCAACACCCGCGGCATGTTCCGTGGCTGGATCGATGGCCGGGGCCAGCCGCACGTGGCGATCTTCGACGACGAGGACGACGGCACCGGCGAGCCGCTGCCGGCCCCCGCGCCGGATGACGCGGCCGCCGGCTCGTAGCCGTCGGCCGCCGGGATCGGATCAGTCGTCCCGCTCGGGACGCTCGCGCACCGGATGCTTGCTGAGCTTGCGCTGCAGCGTGCGGCGGTGCATGCCGAGCCGGCGCGCGGTCTCGGAGATGTTGCCGTCGCACTCGGTCAGCACGCGGTGGATGTGCTCCCACTCCAGCCGGCGCAGGGCCAGCGGCGCCTCGGGCGCGTCCAGCACGTCGTCGTCATCGGCATGCGGACCGTCGCCGTCGACCAGCGCGCGCACCACCGCATCGGCATCCACCGGCTTGGCCAGGTAATCGTGCGCGCCGCGCTTGATCGCTTCCACGGCGGTGGCGATCGACGCATAGCCGGTCAGCAGCAGGATGCGCATGTCCGGCACCAGCCGCTGCAGGTCGGGGATCAGCCGCAGGCCGTTCTCTTCGCCCAGCTTGAGATCCAGCACGCAGTAGCGCGGCTGGTGGCGGCGCGACAGCGCGCGCGCCTCGTCGGCATTGACGGCATTGATCACTTCAAAGCCGCGTGAGCTCATGGCCCGGGCCAGGACGCGACCGAAGGTGACATCGTCGTCAATGATGAGCAGGGGACGGGCAGACACGGGGGCGGTCGAATCGGTCATCGCGGCATCCAGTGAATCAACTGCGCGTATTGTGGCCGCAGGGTGGGCCGTGTGCACGCGCCGCGTCGATTTACTCCGCGGCGAGCGCCGACAGCGGCAGCCGGATGCTCACTTCGGCACCCTCGCTGGTGTTCACCGCGGTCAGTTCGCCGTTCAGGCGCTCGGCGGTCGCCTCGGCCAGGGCCAGGCCGATGCCCAGCCCGCTTTGCTTCTGGCTCTCACCCAGCAAGGTACCGGGTCGGCCGACGAGGAAGCCGGGGCCGTGGTCGCTTACCCGCAGTTCCAGCCAGCCGTCCTGATGGCGCACGCGCAGCGCCACCTGTTGCGAGCCGCGCGCGGCGGAAGCGTCGGCCGCGTTGTTGAGCAGGTTGATCAGCGCGTGGCGCATGCCCGGCGGGCTGCGCAGCACGGTCTCGGCAGTCTCGGGGTCCAGCTCCAGCGCCAGGTCCGCCTCGGGCCGCAGTAGCTGGAAGCGTTCCAGGCAACCGCGCACGAAGGTGCCCAGGCTCATCTGCTCGTCCGCCTGCGATAGCTGGGCCTGACCGAAGGCCACCATTTCGCGCAGGATGCAGCGGCAGCGTTCCACCTGCTCCTGCATCAGCGCCAGGTCCTCGGACAGCACCGCGTTGGCGGTGTGTTCGCGGCGCAGCTCGGGCAGCAGCGTGCGCAGGGTGGACAGCGGCGTGTTGAGCTCGTGCGCGGCGCCGGCGGCCTGGGTGGCGATGGCCAGGATGCCCTCGTCGCGCAGCGCCCGCTCGCGCACGCGCTGCACCTCGCTCTGCTGCGCGCGCACGGTGGTGGCCAGCCGGTTGATGAAGAACCCCAGCAGCGCCGCGGTGATCACGAAGTTCACCGCCATGCCGAGCACATGCAGGGCGAAACCGGCCGGGCCCTCCATGATCGGCGGCAGCGGCACGTAGTGCACCAGCAGCATCAGGTAGGCCAGCCCGGTGAGCGCCGAGACCGCCAGCAGCGCCGGCACGGTGAGCGCGGCGGCGCCCAGCGCGATCGGCATCAGCAGCAGCGTCACGAACGGGTTGGTGGCGCCGCCGGTGAAATACAGCAGGCACCACAGCACCACGGTGTCCACCGCGATGTGCCCGATCGTCTCCCACTCGCGCACCGGCCACGGCTGAGTCAGTCGCCACGAGGCGAACACCGCAAACACGGCGTGGAAGCCGATCGCCACCATCAGCGGCAGCACCGGCACGTCCATGCCCATCCACAGCGCCGCCACCAGCACGGCGCTGCTCTGGCCAGTGATGGCGCACAGGCGCAACCACGCGAGCGTGCGGGTCAGGGCAGAGGGGGCAAAGCGCTGCGGCGAGGCGGAATGCAAGCTGGTCATGAGAGGGCGGGCCCGCGCTGATGGCGGGCCGCAAAGGGTCAGTGGATGGGGTTGTCGTAGCCTTCTTCGCTACGCGATGCAGGCAGCGGGGTGTGCCGGTTCGCCTGTTCCGAATGGCTTGCCGAGAGCTTCCTCATCAGCGGCAGCATGGCGATGGCGATGGCCGTGCAGACCAGGCCGGCGATGCCCAGGTGGTTGAACAGCTTGGTGTAGATGGGCAGCGAGACCACCGGGTCGGAGACGTCCTGCGGCACGGCGGCGAAGTTGGCGACCACGCTGCCCAGGTATTGCGAAATGCCCGAAGCCACGTAATACGCCCCCATCATGAAGCCACCCATGCGCGCCGGCACGTAGCGGGCAATCATCGCCAGGCCCAGCCCGCTGACCAGCAACTCGCCCAGCGAGTACAGGCCATAGCCCCACACCATGTACCACGAGGAGATCTGGCCGTTGACCGCCGTGGTCGCGCCCAGCCCGTACATGAAATAGCCGGCCGCCACGGCGCCGAAGCCCCAGGCGAACTTGGTGGCGACCGCAGGATCCTTGCCGATGCGGCCCAGCGCGTTGTAGGCAAACACCAGCACCGGGCTCAGCAGCACGATCCAGATCGCGTTGAGCGACTGGAACTGCTCCGGAATCCAGGTGAACAGGTGCATGCCGAACAGGTCGAACGACAGGTCGACGTTCCTCTGCGCGAACAGGTTCAGCGAGGTCGACATCTGCTGGTAGAAGATGAAGAAGAAAATGGTCTGTGCCACCAGCACCAGCGCGGCGATGAGGCCGGCGCGCTCGCTCTTCTGGCTGGAGCGGATCAGGTGCACGAAAATGCCCAGGATGATCACGCCTGCGGCGTAGACGCACACGCGGGCGACGGCTTCGCTCTGCAGGATGAAGGCGCACGCAAACACCAGCGCGATCGCGGCCACCAGCACGCCGGTCGCGCGCTTGAGGTCGACAGGCTTCTCGTCCGGCGGCGAGCCGATGTGGGCGAGCGTGCGGCTCATGATGGCGTAGTTGATCAGGCCAAGCACCAGGCCAATGGCGCAGACGCCGAACGCGGTATGCCAGCCCCACGCCTCACCGTACTTGGCAGAAACCACGTCGCGAATCCACGGGGTGAGCAGCATCGAGATGGTCGATCCGATGTTCACCGCCATGTAGTAGATGGTGAATGCGCTGTCGATCTTGGTGTCGTCGCCCTCGTAGATCTTGCGGACCAGGTTGCCCGCATTGGGCTTGAACAGGCCGTTGCCGACGATGATGACGCCCAGCGACACGTACAGCAGATACTCGCTGTCCGACGGAATCCACAGCATCGCGTAGCCGAAACCGAGCACCACCGCGCCGCTCAACATGGTGCGCCGCGTGCCCAGCAGCTTGTCGCCCACCCAGCCGCCGATGGCCGGGGTGGCGTAGATCAGCGCTGCTGCGGCACCCCAGACCAGGTTGCCCTTGGTATCGACGAAGCCGAGCTTCTTGATCATGTAGGTGACCATCAACACCTGCATGCCGTAGAAGCCGAAGCGCTCCCACATTTCGATCAGGAAGACGGTACTGAAGGACTTCGTCTGCGAGACGGGCGGGTTCTGGGTTGCCATAGATTTTCCGTGCGGGT
>DASUJJ010000228.1:0-7081 GCA_036279335.1 Dyella sp. | reverse complement strand
AGGAAGTAGCGGTCATGGGTGACCGCCACCACGGTGCCGGGGTAGTCCTGCAGGAACTTCTCCAGCCAGTCGACCGACTCGGCGTCCAGATGGTTGGTCGGCTCGTCCAGCAGCAGCATGTCCGGCTTGGACAGCAGCAGGCGGCACAGCGCCACGCGGCGCTTCTCGCCGCCGGACAGCGGGCCGACCTTGGCGTCCCACGGCGGCAGGCGCAGCGCATCGGCGGCCACTTCCAGCTGGCGCTCCAGCGCGTGCGCGTCGTTGGCGGCGAGGATGCCTTCCAGCGCCTCCTGCTCCTTGGCCAGCTTGTCGAAATCCGCGCCTTCCTCGGCGTAGGCGGCGTAGACCTCTTCCAGCCGCTTCTGCGCATCGAGGATCTCGGACACGCCTTCCTCGACCACTTCGCGCACGGTCTTTTCCGGGTTGAGGTCCGGCTCCTGCGCCAGGTAGCCGATCTTGGTACCGGGCTGGGCGCGGGCTTCGCCCTGATAGTCCTTGTCCACGCCGGCCATGATCCGCAGCACGGTGGACTTGCCGGCGCCGTTCACGCCCAGCAGGCCGATCTTGGCGCCGGGGAAGAAGCTCAGCGAGATGTCCTTGATGATCTGACGCTTCGGGGGAACGATCTTGCTCACCCCGTTCATGGTGTAGATGTACTGCATGCTGGCTCCCGAAAGACGTCCGCAAGCCGCGTCGATGCGCGGCCCGGCAAGGTAAGAGAAAGAAAGGGAAAAGACTCGCGATTATCGCCGATCGGCCATGTTGCTGCCATGGCGCGCGCCGGACGCGTCCCGGCGGCGGCTCGGCGAGCCCGCACGCTCGGTCTTTCGACTCGATCGCGGGGCAGTGCCATGGATATGGAGGCGGCACGGTGGGGTGCAAGCGCCGGCCGCCGGCTCGTTCGGCTGGACGCCCGGTTGGCGCGGCGGGCGCGTCGACTGGGCTGGCCGGGCGTGCTGGTGCATGAATTCGTCTGTTTTGGCCTCAAGCAGGCGTCGGCCTGCCTGTTTGGCGGGCTGATGGTGGCGCTGCTGGTGGCGAGCTGGCGCTGGTATCCGGCGCACGCCGCGCTTTCCCGCTACGACTTCCTGACCCTTGCTGCGGTGGCGATCCAGGGGGTGCTGCTGGCCACCGGGCTGGAAAGCCGCGAGGAAGCCAGGGTCATCGCGCTGTTTCATCTCGTCGGCACCGCGATGGAGTTGTTCAAGACCGCGGTCGGCTCGTGGGTCTACCCGGGCCCGTCGGTGCTGCATCTGGGCGGGGTGCCGCTGTTCACCGGCTTCATGTACGCCGCGGTGGGCAGCTACATCGCGCGGGCCTGGCGGCTGTTCGATTTCCGCTTCACCGGTCATCCGCCGTTCGGCGCCACGGTGGCGCTGGCCGTGGCGATCTATGTGAATTTCTTCAGCCACCACTACCTGCCGGACGCCCGCGGGCTCCTGTTCGTGACGTTGGCGGCGCTGTTTGGCCGCAGCTGGGTGCACTACCGCATCCGTCGCGTGCACCGGCGGATGGCGCTGCTGCTGGGTTTCGTACTGGTGGCGCTGTTCATCTGGCTGGCCGAGAACGTGGGCACCTACACCCACGCCTGGCTCTATCCGGCCCAGCGGGCCGGCTGGCACCACGTGCCGCTGGCCAAGCTGGGCTCGTGGTTGCTGCTGATGGTGATCAGCTACGTGATGGTCTCGGCGGTACATCGCCGACGCGCGGCGCCGCGGGCTGCGGCAAGCGCGCCGGTGGCTGCAAACCGCCGTCAGCGTTAAACTTTCGCGTCTTGCTCCCACCCCTACGCTGCCGAGGCCGAAGAATGTTTCCGAAGGACTGCACGATCGCCGGTTACGACCCCGAACTGGCCCAGGCCATCGCTGACGAAGGCCAGCGCCAGGAGGATCACGTCGAGCTGATCGCCTCGGAGAACTACGCCAGCCCGCGCGTGATGGAAGCCCAGGGCTCCAAGCTGACCAACAAGTACGCCGAGGGCTACCCGGGCAAGCGTTACTACGGCGGCTGCGAGTACGTCGATGTGGCCGAGAAGCTGGCCATCGAGCGGGCCAAGCAGCTGTTCGGCGCTGACTACGCCAACGTGCAGCCGCATTCGGGCTCGCAGGCCAACCAGGCGGTGTACTTCGCCCTGCTGCAGCCGGGCGACAAGATCCTCGGCATGAGCCTGGCGCACGGTGGGCACCTCACCCACGGCGCCAAGGTCAACCTGTCGGGCAAGATTCTCGACGCCGTGCAGTACGGCGTGGACGCCAACGGACTCGTCGACATGGACGAGGTCGAGCGCCTCGCCGTGGAGCACCAGCCGAAGATGATCGTGGCCGGCTTCAGCGCCTACTCGCAGGTGCTGGACTGGGCGCGTTTCCGCGCCATTGCCGACACCGTCGGCGCGTATCTGTTCGTGGATATGGCGCACATCGCCGGCCTGGTCGCCGCGGGCGTGTATCCCAGCCCGCTGCCGCACGCGCACGTGGTCACCTCCACCACCCACAAGACCCTGCGCGGCCCGCGCGGCGGCATCATCGTGGCCAGCAAACAGGGCATGGGCGCCGCGGCCGAGGAGATCGAGAAGAAGCTGCAGTCGATCGTCTTCCCGGGTATCCAGGGTGGCCCGCTGATGCACGTGATCGCGGCCAAGGCGGTGGCTTTCAAGGAGGCGCTGGAGCCGGAGTTCAAGGCATACCAGCAGCAGGTGGTGAAGAACGCCCAGGCGATGGCGAAGACCTTCATCGAGCGCGGCATCAAGATCGTGTCCGGCGGCACCGAAAACCACCTGATGCTGGTCGACCTGATCGGCCGCGACGTCACCGGCAAGCAGGCCGAAGAGGCACTGGGCCGGGCCCACATCACGGCCAACAAGAACGCCGTGCCGAACGATCCGCGCAAGCCGTTCGTCACGTCCGGCCTGCGCATCGGCACCCCGGCCATCACCACCCGCGGCTACCGCGAGGCCGATGCCATCGAGCTGACCCACTGGATCTGCGACGTGCTGGACGCGCCGGAAGACGAGGCGGTGATCGCCGCCGTGCGCGCCAAGGTCGAGGCGCAGTGCAAGAAGTTTCCGGTGTATGCCTGAGAGGACGGGAATCGGAAATAGGGAAACGGGAATCGTCAGAAGCCGGCTCCGTGCGGCTTTGCGCTCCTCCCCATTCCCTGTTCACTATTTCCCTTTCACGTAGCGATGCATTGCCCCTTCTGCCAGCACGAAGACACCCGCGTGATCGACTCGCGCCTCGCCGACGACGGCGCCACCGTCCGTCGCCGTCGTGAGTGCCCGCAGTGCGGCGAGCGCTTCAATACGTTCGAGACGGCCGAGCTGAAGCTGCCGGCGATCGTGAAGAGCGGCGAGCGGCGCGAGGCGTTCGATGAGCGCAAGCTTCGGGTGAGTTTCGAGCGCGCGCTGCAGAAGCGCCCGGTGCCCAGTGATGCGGTGGATGCCTCAGTGCGCGAGATCATCAACGACCTGCGCCGCAGCGGCGAGCGCGAAGTGCCGTCGCGCCAGGTCGGCGAGCTGGTGATGCGCGAACTGGGCAAGCTCGACCAGGTCGCCTACGTGCGCTTCGCTTCGGTCTACCGCAAGTTTGAGGACGTGCAGGCGTTCCGCGAGGAGATCGAGAAGCTCGAACGCGACCTGCCGGAGCTGGAGAAACTGCAGCTGTCGCTGCTGGGCGGCGATGCGGTAGCCAGAAAGGCGCGCAAGAGCGATAAGTGAGCGGCAGAGGGCGAGCGCGTGGTCGGAAACTCGCCTGGCTATCCCGTCCCGATATCGGCTTGATCAGTGCGCATTGGGTTCCCTGGCGTCACTACCGCTGGGAAACTCGCGTAGCCCCGTGAAACGCTCAGCATCGCGGCTGTTCCCAGAATGACGGATGCTTGAGGCCCGGTCGGATCCTTCCTCTCACTTCTCCCTCCTCTTTACTCACTCCTCGCCTCATGCCCTTCACCGCCACCGACCACGCCCATATGGCTCGCGCACTGGCGCTGGCCGAGCGTGGCCTGTTCACTACCCAGCCGAACCCGCGCGTGGGCTGCGTGATCGCCCACGGCGACGCCGTGGTGGGCGAGGGCTGGCACCGACGCGCCGGTGGGCCGCATGCCGAGGTATTCGCCCTGCGCGACGCCGGCGAGCGGGCGCGTGGCGCCACTGCTTACGTCACGCTGGAACCCTGCGGACTGCATGGCCGCACGCCGCCTTGCGCGGACGCGCTGATCGCCGCCGGCGTGGCGCGCGTGGTGATCGCCGCCGAGGACACCTCGCAGGCCGCCGGTGCGGGACTGGCGCGACTGCGCGCCGCCGGCATCGCGGTCGAGGCCGGGTTGATGCGTGAGACCGCGCGCGAACTCAACGTGGGCTTCTTCCGCCGCATCGAGACGGGGCGCCCGTTCGTGCGGGTCAAGCTGGCAATGAGCCTGGACGGCCGCACCGCGCTGGCCAACGGCGCCTCGCAGTGGATCACTGGCGAGGCGGCCCGTGCCGACGTGCAGCGCTGGCGCGCGCGCAGCTCGGCCATCCTCACCGGCAGCGGCACCGTGCTGGCCGACAATCCGCGGTTGACGGTGCGGTTGCCCGCCGGCACCGGCGCTGCGGGTTTCGCCGACGGTGCGGGGCGTAGCGAAGCGGCCGCCCCGTCGACGTTACCAACGGCCTCCCTCACCCCACCCTCTCCCCCAAGCGAGCTTGGGGGAGAGGGCTTGCATGTCGTGCGCCCACGCTCTCTCGCTTCCATCGCCGCCGCGGAAGAGTGGCCGGATGCGGCGCGCCCGGGCTTCTCCGCGGTCACCGCTGCAGCCGAGGAGGGCCAGGATGCCGCCAACCGGGACTCCCTCTCCCCCGGCTCGGCCGGGGGAGAGGGGCGGGGTGAGGGGGCGGCTTTTGCGCCCCTGCGCGTGGTGCTGGATCGCCAGCTGCGCACGCCCGCCGGCAGCCATGTGCTGGATGGTTCCGTGCCGACGCTGCTGCTGCACGGTGCCGAAGCGGAAGCCGACGACGGTCGTTTCGCCCGCGTCGAGTGCTTCGCCGTGCCCACCCGCGACGGGCGGCTGGACCTGCACGCCGTGCTGGCGCTGCTGGCCGCGCGGCAGGTCAACGAGGTACATGTGGAAGCCGGTCCGGTGCTCTGCGGCGCGCTGCTCGCGGCCGGGTTGGTCGACGAGCTGCTGCTGTACGTGGCGCCGGTGTTGCTCGGCGATCAGGCGCGCCCGCTGCTGCAGCTGCCGAACCTGACCGACATGGCCGAGCGCTGGCAGCTGCGCACGATCGACCAGCGCATGGTCGGCGCGGACTGGCGCCTGCGCCTGGCGGCCGGATCGTCGGGGTTGAAGCCCCTCCCACAAGCCTCCTGAAGCTCGTCGCCTGTGTCGGGGGCGACTTGAGCCGCCATGCCGAAGTTCTCACTCAGGTCCCTGAAGCCCTCCGCTTTTTGTGGGAGCGACTTCAGTCGCGATGCTCTGGCTCCGGCACCGGCGTCCGGCGTGAGCTAGCGACTTCATCCTGCCGTTGTCTGCCAGAGCGAACGCTGCTTCCCCTTGCCGCGCCGGGTCCGCCGCCGCTCCGGTGCTAGAATTCGCCGGCTGGTTCGCCAGCGACAACCAATCACAGCGTCTTCAGGGCGGGGCGAAATTCCCCACCGGCGGTAGGTGGAGCGGGGCAACCCGCGAAGCGAGCCCGCGAGCGCCTTCGCCGTCAGGCGAAGGGTCCAGCAGATCCGGTCCGATGCCGGAGCCGACGGTTGGAAGCGGGCAGCCGCTTCCTCACAGTCCGGATAAAGCGAAGACGGTTCGACGCGTGGCCCGACGGCCGCGCGCCGGCCTCATGCCTTGGGGCGTTTCACGCACACTTGCACGCGGGAAACGTTGAATGAACATCGGCGCCGCCCTCCGGCACATCCGCTTCCATCAAGCCTTGAGCATCCCCTCGGGGCAAGCCGGTGGAAGCGAGTCCTGTTCGCCCATGCTTTCTGGATGCATCCAGAGCGACTGCGTTCGCGCACAGGGTGCGCTCCTACGGGAGCTACGCTGATGTTTACCGGCATCATCCAGAGCGTGGGCCGCCTGGTTCGGCTGGAGCCGCGCGGAGGCGACGTGCGGCTGGTGGTGGACACCGCCGGCCTGGACCTCACCGACGTGCAGCTGGGCGATTCGATCGCCGTGTCCGGCGTGTGCCTCACCGCCGTGACGCTGGACGCACACGGCTTCGGCGCGGACGTCTCCAACGAAACGCTGTCGCTCACCACGCTGGGCCAGCTCAAGGCCGGCGACCCGGTGAACCTGGAGAAGGCGCTGCGCCTGGCCGACCGACTCGGCGGGCACCTGGTGTCTGGCCACGTCGACGGCGTCGGCAAGGTGGTGTCGATCACCCCGGACGGTCGCTCGCAGCGCTGGACCTTCGAGGTGCCCGCGGCGATCGCGCGCTACATCGCAGCCAAGGGCTCGGTGTGCATCGACGGCACCAGCCTCACTGTCAACGAGGTGAGCGGCGCGCGCTTCGGCGTGAACCTGATCCCGCACACGGTCGAACACACCGCCTTCCACGCGCGCCGCGTGGGCGATGCGGTGAACATCGAGGTGGACGTGATCGCGCGCTACGTCGAGCGGCTGATCGGTGGCGGGCAGGCGGCCGGCATCGACGTCGATTTTCTCAAGCAGCACGGCTTCGCCTGACCCGGCTTCGCCGCCAACTCACCCGCCGTCATTCCCGCGAACGCGGGAATCCATTTCCGGCTTCTAGCATCACAGCAAGATGAATCCCCGCTTGACCAGCTTCGCTGTTGAGAAGCGCCTCGCGGGAATGACGTCCAAAAAACTCAGACTCCCCGGAACCCCATGGCCTTCAACACCATCCCCGAGATCCTCGAAGACATCCGCGCCGGCCGCATGGTCGTGATCCTCGACGACGAGGACCGCGAGAACGAGGGCGACATCGTGATGGCCGCGCAGATGGTGCGGCCGGAGGACGTCAACTTCATGGTGCGCGAGGCGCGCGGCCTGCTGTGCCTCACGCTCACCGAGCAGCGCACGCGCCAGCTCGGCCTCAAGCCCATGGTCAGCGACAACACCTCGCCGTACCACACCAACTTCACTG
>DASUJJ010000227.1:0-11391 GCA_036279335.1 Dyella sp. | reverse complement strand
GGCTCGAACCGGTGTCGGGAGACAGCGCGTTGCGCGCCTGGTCAAGCGCTGCCGAGACCGACACGGCAGCCAGCTCCTTGACTGGCTTGGCACGCGGCGCGGGCTGGTGCTGGGCAAGAGCAGGAGCGTCGGCGGTTGCGTGGGCGACGGCGAATGCGGGCGTGGCGGCGAGGGCCAGTGCCAGGCTGGCGGCAAGGAGGTTGGGCTTCATCGGGGGACTCGGCGAGGGAGAGAACGTCGTATCGATATAATATAACATTGCATAAACGCGCTGCCGACGATACGCGACGAAAGTCATGCCGGGCGCGGCCCTGTGTCGTGTCGTGAGGCAGGCTTCATCGGCAGGCATCTAGACTCGGATGCTCCTCGTCGCACAGGTCGCAAGCCCATGGTGTCTTCGCGCAATGTCCCTTCTTCCGGCGGCAGCACCCAGGTGCCTGCCGTGATCGTTCCGGTGGACCACAGCCGGGTGACCCAGGCGATCCTGGATTTCGTCAGCCAGATTCCCGCCAGCAAGGTGGCCAGCAGCGCCGACCCCCACGCCGAGGCGCGCCAGCTCGGCCAGCGGGCGGCGCAGCGGGCGGCGCTGACCGCCGGATCGCTGGCACTGCCGCCGGGTCCGCTGGGCTGGCTCACCGTGCTGCCGGAGCTGATCGCGATCTGGCGCATCCAGGCGCAAATGGTCAGCGACATCGCCGCCGCGTACGGCATGCAGGCCACGCTGGGGCGCGAGCAGATGCTGTGGTGCCTGTTCCGCCACACCGCGGCGCAGGCGTTCCGCGACCTGGTGGTGCGCATGGGCGATCGGCTGCTGTTCCGCCGCGTCTCGCATGCGGTGGTGGAGCGCATCGCCAAGCAGATCGGCGTGAAGCTCGGCCAGCGTGCCGCCGGCAAGGGACTGGCGCGCTGGCTGCCTGTGGTGGGTGCGCTGGGCGTGGGCGCGTACGCGTACTACGACACCGGGCAGGTCGCCGCGACCGCGATCGAGCTGTTCAGCGGTGAGGTGGTGCACGAGGGTGACGCCTCGGCGGACGAGTCCGACGCGATGAAGAAAAGCCCGGCCCGGACCGTTCGCCAGGCGGCCGGCGCGGCCATCGACGGGGCGGTGGCCAGGACCGTGCGCAGCGTGGCGAAGGCGGTCAACGAGGCGGGCGAACGCAAGGCCGCGCGCCAGCGCAAGACGCCGCCTTCGCCGGACTGAGCGACGCGCGCGCTGCCGCACCCCGATGACCTGTCATCGATGTTGCGGCAAGCTGGCAGGCCTCGTCCCCTCCGGAACTGCCCATGAGCCCGTCGCATCCGCGTCCCGTCGCCCTGATCACCGGAGCCGGCCGCCGCGTGGGTGCGGTCATCGCCCGCACCCTGCACGCGGCCGGCTACGACCTCGCCCTGCACTATCGGCATTCCGCCGACGCCGCGCAGGCGCTGGTGCTGGAACTGGAGCAGCAGCGCGCCGACAGCACGACCCTGGTGCACGGCGAACTGGCCGAGCTCGACGCGCTGCCTGCGATGGTGGACAACGTGCTCGGCCGCTTCGGTCGACTCGATGCGCTGGTCAACAACGCTTCGGCGTTCTATCCCACGCCGGTGGGCAGCGCCACGCCGGCGCAGTGGAACGAGCTGTTCGCCTCCAACGCGCAGGCACCGTTCTTCCTCTCGCAGGCGGCCACGCCGGCGCTGCGGCGGGCCGGCGGGGCGATCGTGAACCTGGTGGACATCTACGCCGAGCGCCCGCTGGCCAACCATCCGATCTACTGCATGGCCAAGGCCGCGCTGCTGGCGATGACCCGCGCGCTGGCGCTGGATCTGGGCCCGCAGGTGCGGGTCAACGCCGTGGCGCCGGGCGCGGTGATGTGGCCCAGCGAGGGCAAGGCCTACGACGACAAGCAGGCGATGATCGAACGCACGCCGCTCAAGCGCGCCGGCGCGCCGGAGGACGTCGCCAGCGCCGTGCTGTGGCTGCTGCGCGACGCCCCCTTCGTCACCGGCCAGGTGATCCGCATCGACGGCGGGCGCACGCTGTCGGTATAACGCTCAGCCCTTGGGACGGAACGCCTGTTCCAGCAGGGCCGGCGGGAAACCGCTGCCGGCCTCGCCTTCCTCCGCATAGCGGTACAGCGCCGCGGCGTAGACGCCCTGCAGCGAAGACTGCACCAGCGCCAGCACGATGAAGCCCAGCACCACGAGGGCGACCGCCATGACGAACGCGACGATCGAATGCAGCGCCACGGCGCCGCCCACCAGGGCCACCGATGCCAGCGCGAAGACGAAGCCGATCACGCCGAACACCACGCTGAGCCCGGCGTTGCCGATCAGGTTTTCACCCCAGGTGCGGCGCAGCAGTTCCACCGAACGCTGCACCGCGTCCACCGGTCCCACGCCTTCGCCGGCCAGCACCGGCACCACCAGGAAGGTGGCCACCGTCCACGCCAGCCCGATCAGGCCGACCACGAAGCGACCCAGCAGCCCCAGCCGCTCCTGCAGCATGCGCAGCAGCAGGCCTACCGTAGCGGCGATCAGCGCGTAGCCGAGGATGGCGCCGAAGCGCGAACCGGCCAACGCCAGCCCCTCGCTCACGCTCGCCGCTTCGCCGCGCAGGCGCTTGAGCGCCACGCCGGCCAGTGCGGTATTGAAGAAGATGATCACGAAGTACTGCACGAGGTAGAAAAAGAACAGCAGCGTCCACGCCGCCGTCGACAGCCCGTGCTGGTAGTGCACGCCGAGCCGCTCGCCCTCGATCACCATGCCGGCCACCGGAATCATGAAGCTGGCCATCACCACCAGGCTGCACAGGCCCGACAGCAGCGGAAACACCAGCAGCGCCTTGTCCGACCGCAGCACTTCGGCGCTGGCCTTCATCAGGTCCCAGCTGCGCGCAAACTTTCCCATGACTCCCCTCCCCCTGTGGCGCCGCCATGATCTCGCAGCACCGCTTCGCGGGGAAGATCAGCCGGCGGCCGGCTCCAGCCACGGCTCGACGGTCATCGGCGCGGTATCGGCCGGAAAGGCTGCCCACAGCTCGGCCATGCTGCGGCCGCTCACGGGGTGGGCGAACTGTGGCGCGATGTCGGCGATCGGCTTGAGCACGAAGGCGTGCTTGAGCTCGTCGCGCGGAATCTGCAGGTGACCCGGGCCCTCGGTGATCAAGCGGTCGTAGAACACGATGTCCACGTCCAGCGTGCGGTCGGAAAAGCGCGGTACGTCGCGGCGGCGGCCGTGGCGATCCTCCAGCGCGTGCAACCAGTCGTTGAGCGACTGCGGCGGGAGATCTGTATCCAGCCCCACGGCCAGGTTCACGAAGTCCGCGCCGTCGAAGCCCACGGCCTTCGTGCGATAGGCCGGCGACACCGCCAGGGCACCGAAGCGCTCGCGCAGTTCGTCCAGCGCCGCGGTGAGGTGACGCTGCGGTTCGACGTTGGAACCGAGACTCAGATAGACACGGGCCATGGATGGGACTCGATCAGGCGGGCGGTGGATTCTCGCTGGCCCGCGGCGCGCCGGCCAGCGCCACGCGCAGGTCGCGCCCGGTCGGCGGCTGGTACAGCGCCAGGCCGAACTCCGGCAGCAGGGCGTAGAGGTGGTCGAAGATGTCGCTCTGGATGCCCTCGTACACCGCCCACTCGGTGGTGCTGGTGAAACAGTAGAGCTCCAGCGCAATGCCCTGCGCATGGTTCTCGACCTGGCGCACCATGCAGCTCATCTGGCGATGGATTTTCGGATGTTCGGCCAGGTACGCGGTGACGTACGCGCGGAAGCTGCCCAGGTTGGTCAGCCGGCGCCGATTGACCGCCAGCTCGCCGGCCTCGCCCAGGCTGCGGTTCCACTCGGCCAGCTCGGTGTGCTTGGCGCCGAGGTACTCGCGCAGCAGGCGGAAGCGGCCCAGCCGCTCCAAGCCCTCGGCATCCAGGAAATGCACGGTGGAGGCGTCGATCAGCAGCGTGCGCTTGATCCGCCGCCCGCCCGATTCAGCCATGCCGCGCCAGTTCTGGTAGCTCTCGGAGATCAGTTTCCAGGTGGGAATGGTCACGATGGTGCGATCGAAGTTGCGCACCTTCACCGTGTACAGCGTGATGTCGATGACGTCGCCATCGGCACCCGCGCCGGCCATGGTGATCCAGTCGCCCACCCGCAGCATGTCGTTGGAGGCGAGCTGGATGCCCGCCACGAATCCCAGGATGGTGTCCTTGAACACCAGGATCAGCACCGCCGACATCGCGCCCAGGCCCGACAGCAGCAGGCCGATCTTCTTGTCGGTGACCGCGCCGATGATCACCAGCGCCGCGACGATGAACAGCAGCAGCTTGCCCAGCTGGACCACGCCCTTGATCGGCCGCTGCGCGCCGCCCGGCGTGGCGCGGTACATCGCCTCCAGCGCCGACAGCGCGGCGCTCAGGGCGAGCACCAGAAACAGCACCATCAGGCCGAGCGCGATGTTGCTGACCAGCCGCTCGATCCGCACCGGCAGGTCCGGCACCAGGCCCACACCGACCTGGATGAGCACCGTCGGCACCAGCCGTGCCACCCAGCGGAACACGCCGTGGCGGAACAGCTCGTCGTCCCATCTCCACGCCGTGTGCGCAGCCATCGTGCGCACCATGCGGAACAGGATCAGCCGCGTCAGCAGGCCAGCCAGCCACGCCACCAGCAGCAAGGCTGCGGCGGCCGCCAAAGTGTGCATCCAGGGCAGCTGGGCCCAGTCCGGCAGGGAACGCAAAACGATCGGTCTCCTCGTGCATCCGCGCCGCGGCCGAGCGCGGTCAGGGGCGGTCGCGGGGAAGCGCCGGCGCGCGAAGGCCTAGCTGCGCGCCACGGACGTTCATGGTAACAGGCGGAGTTACTGCGGCTGAATACCGCGCTCGATGCGCACACCGACGGCCCTGGCGCCGCGCACCGCGCCGGGCTTGGACAGCTTCAGCCGCACCCAGCTCACGCCGAACTCCTCGCGGATGATCGCCGCGCAGCGCTCGGCCAGCGTTTCCACCAGGCCGAAGCTGGACTCGCCCACGTAGGCGATCAGCCGCTTGGAGACGTCCTTGTAGTTGAGGGTGTCGGCGATGTCGTCGCTGGCGGCGGGGCGGGTGTTGTCGAACGCCATCTCGATGTCGAACGACAGTGTCTGGCGCACTCGCCGTTCCCAGTCGTAGATGCCGATCACGGTGTCGATGCGCAGGTCTTCGATAAAGACGATATCCATCGCGCTAGCGTCGGGCACCGCACGCGACGGCGCAAGCGGCCCGCTGCCGCAGCATGTAGGAGCGCACCCTGTGCGCGAATGCTTTTGCTCCTGATCGACATCAAAGCCAAGAGCATTCGCGCACAGGGTGCGCTCCTACAGGGCCGGTGGCAGGCTTTCCAGATCCCAGCGCGGAAACACCTGCACGGTGGCGTCCTGGTGCTGGCCGTGGGCCAGCCGGATCGCGCCGGCCAACGCGATCATGGCGCCGTTGTCGGTGCAGAAATCCAGCCGTGGAAAATAGGTGCGAAAACCGTCCTTGTCGCCGGCCGCAGCCAGCTCGGCGCGCAGGCGGCGGTTGGCGCCCACGCCGCCGGCGATCACCAGCCGAGCCGAACCGCTCGCCTCCAGCGCACGGCGGCACTTGATCACCAGCGTGTCGACGATCGCCTCCTCGAACGCGCGGGCGATGTCGGCGCGGGTCTGCTCGCTCTGGTCGCTGGCCTGCCAGGCCAGCAGCACCTGGGTCTTCAGGCCGGAGAAACTGAAATCCAGCCCGGGCCGGTCGGTCATCGGGCGCGAGAAGCGGAATGCTCCCGCCCTGCCCTGCTCGGCCAGCTTCGCCAGCGTCGGGCCGCCGGGGTACGGCAGGCCCATCATCTTGGCGGTCTTGTCGAACGCCTCGCCGGCCGCGTCGTCCAGCGTGTCGCCGAGGATGCGGTAGTTCCCGATGGCAGCCACTTCCACCAGCATCGAGTGCCCGCCGGACACCAGCAAGGCCACGAACGGCGGCGCGGGCGGATCGGCCTCCAGCAGCGGGGCCAGCAGGTGGCCTTCCATGTGGTGCACCCCGATCGCCGGCACGCCCAGCGCCCAGGCCATCGCCCGCGCCGCCGAGGCGCCCACCAGCAGGGCGCCGGCCAGACCGGGACCAGCGGTATAGGCCACCCCGCCCAGGTCCTGCGGCGTCAGCCCCGCCTCGGCCAGCGTCTCGCGCACCAGCGGCAGCAGCTTGCGCACGTGGTCGCGGCTGGCCAGCTCCGGCACCACGCCGCCGTAGTCGGCGTGCAGCTTGATCTGGCTGTACAGGGTGTGGGCCAGCAGGCCCTCGCCGGGCGCGTCCGGCTGCCAGCGCAGCAGCGCCACGCCGGTCTCGTCGCAGGAGGTCTCGATGCCCAGTACTGGTCCGGTGACGGCGGGTCCCGCGGCCACCTTTGAAAATTCTGTGGTACCCACGTTATACTTCGCGGCTCGCCCGATCAGACGGGCAGATTACCACCCGGAGATTCCATGCCCAACGTTAAAGTTCGCGAGAACGAGCCGTTCGAGCTTGCTCTGCGTCGTTTCAAGCGTACCTGCGAAAAGGCCGGTGTGCTTGCCGAGACGCGCAAGCGCGAGTTCTATGAAAAGCCGACCCAGGAGCGCAAGCGCAAGCGCGCTGCCGCGGTGAAGCGTCACCTGCGCCGCCTGTCGCGCGACACGACGCGCCGCACCCGCCTGTACTGAGTCAGGCGCGTCCGCCTCGCGCGGACGCCCGGATCGCGACGCCCTGCGTCGACTCCGATCCCTCGGCAGCTGGCGCGTCGATCCGCCGCCACTGCGCTACGCTTCAAACACTGGCCGACGCTGCCCCGCGCAGCGCCGGCCTTGTGTGTTTGTGCCTACCCATCGCCGCACCACGGAGACTTCCGCCATGTCGACCAAACTGCAGCTCACCGAAGACATGAAGGCCGCCATGCGCAGTGGCGACAAGCAGCGGCTGGGCGTGATCCGGCTGATGCTGGCGGCGGTCAAGCAGCGTGAAGTGGACGAGCGCGTGGAGCTGGACGACGCCCAGGTGCTGGCCGTGCTGGAAAAGATGCTCAAGCAGCGCAAGGACTCGATCAGCCAGTACGAGGCCGCCGGCCGGGAGGACCTGGCCCAGGTCGAGCGCGCCGAGATGACGGTGATCGAGGCCTATCTGCCGACCAAGCTCACCGAGGCCGAACTGGCCGCGCTGATCGAGGCGGCCATCGCCGAAACCGGCGCCACCACGGCCCGCGACATGGGCAAGGTGGTCGGCGTGGTGAAGGCCAAGGCCGCCGGCCGCGCCGACATGGGCGTGGCGTCAGCGCTGATCAAGGCGCGCCTCGCCGGCTGAATCGGCCCGTGACTGGCATGACCGCCCTCTTGATGCACGCTCTTCACGCTTGACCCCGTACAAAGGCGCTCGTTGATTCCGTGCCGCCGTGGGTGGCCGCCAATTCGGGGAGTGTCACATGCTCAAGTGGGCCATTATTTTTGCCATCATCTCGCTGATCACCGGCCTGCTCGGTTTCCGCGGGGTCTCCGGCGCCGCCGCCACGATCGCCAAAGTGCTGTTCGCGATCTTCGTGATCCTGTTCCTGATCGCCATCCTCGCCGTGGTCGGTGTGCTGCACTTGTTCTGACCGACACCATCGCTGCAGAAAAAAGGCGCCGCAAGGCGCCTTTTTTTGTGCCCGATCCGGGCCGACCCGCCATGGGGAGCCGCGGCAAATCGGCGAGGCAACACCGGGTCGCCCAACGGCTAGACTAGGCGGCCCATGCGCGGCCGCATCCCAGACAGCTTCATCGATGAACTGCTCGCCCGCGTCGACATTGTCGACGTGATCGAGCGGCGCGTGCCGTTGAAAAAGGCCGGACGCGAATGGACCGCCTGCTGTCCGTTCCACGACGAGCGCTCGCCGTCGTTCTATGTCAGCCCGGCCAAGCAGTTCTATCACTGCTTCGGCTGCGGCGTGCACGGCAGCGCGGTGAAGTTCCTGATGGAATACGAGCGGCTGGAGTTTCCCGACGCGGTCGAGGAGCTGGCGCAGTCGGTCGGCCTCACCGTGCCGCGCGAGGGCGGCCGCGACGAGCGCCCTCGCGAGGACAAGACCGACCTCTACGCCCTGCTCGACGCCTCGGCCAGCTGGTACCAGCAGCAGCTGCCGAAGAGCACTGACGCCCAGGCGTACTGCACCAAGCGGGGGCTCGACGCCGACACCATCGCGCGTTTTCGCCTGGGCTGGGCGCCGGCCGGTTTCGATGGCGTGATCAAGGCGCTGGGCACCAGCGACAAACGCCTGCAGCTGCTCAACGAAGCGGGCATGGTCGCCAGCAACGAGCGCGGCAACAAGTACGACCGCTTCCGCGAGCGGCTGATGTTCCCGATCCTGGATCGGCGCGGCCGGGTGATTGCCTTCGGCGGTCGCGTGCTGCAGAGCGAGCAGGGTCCGAAGTATCTGAACTCGCCCGAGACCCCGCTGTTCCACAAGGGCCGCGAGCTGTTCGCGCTCTGGCAAGTAAAACAGGCCAACCCCAAGCTCGAGCGCATCGTGGTGGTCGAGGGCTACATGGATGTGATCGCCCTGCACCAGGCCGGCCTGCCGATCGCGGTGGCCACGCTGGGCACGGCGACCACGCCGGAGCACACCGAGGTGCTCTTCCGCGCCGCGCCGGACGTGGTGTTCTGCTTCGACGGCGACCGCGCCGGCCGAGCCGCGGCGTGGAAGGCGCTGGAGTCCGCGCTGCCGCGGCTGCGCGACGGGCGCCAGGCGTATTTCCTGTTCCTGCCCGACGGCGAGGATCCCGATTCGCTGGTGCGCAAGGAGGGCAAGGACGGCTTCGAGAAGCGCATCCGCGAGGCGATGCCACTGTCGGACTACTTCTTCAACGAGCTCTCGCACGACGTCAACATGAGCAGCCTCGACGGCCGCGCGCGGCTGGCCGAGCGAGCCCGCCCGCTGATCGCGAAGCTGCCCGACGGCGCCTTCCGCGACCTGATGGCACAGGAGCTGGAAAAGCGCAGCGGCGCGCGCGCCATGTTCGAAGCACCGGCCGCGCAGCGCGCCGTGCAGCGCCCGGTCGCCGTGCAGCGTTCGCTGGTGCGCAGCGCGATTGCGCTGCTACTGGCGCAGCCCGCGCTGGCGGACGAAGTGCCGCGACCCTACGGCTTTCTGCGGCTGGACAAGCCGGGCGTCGAGCTGCTCGCCGAACTGATCGACCAGGCGCGCGCGCGCCCGGGCATCAATCCCGCCTCGCTGGTGGAGCACTACGCCGAGCGGCCGGAATATCCGGCGCTGCAGAAGCTGATGGCCGCCGCCGCGGTGGGCGAGCCCGAGACGCAGCGGGTGGAATTTTTCGAAGCCTTGGCGCGAATGGAGCAGCAGGCCGTAGCGCAGCGCCGCGACGCGCTGGTGGCGAAGAGCCGCGAGGGCGCGTTGAGCGATGCCGACAAGGCCGAGCTGCGCGAACTTCTGGCGGCCAAGCGCCCGCCGACGGCCGCGACTGAGTGATGGACGCGGGCATGCCGCATCGACGAAGGAACGCCGATGGAACTGCTTGAGCGGCTCATCGGCATCTTCGCCGAGCACGGCTACGCGTCGGTGTTCATCGCGCTGCTGCTGTGCGGCGCGGGCGTGCCGCTGCCCGAAGACATCACCCTGGTGGCCGGCGGCGTGATCGCCGGGCTGGGCTACGCCAACGTGCACGCGATGGTGGGCGTGACCATGGTCGGCGTGTTGCTGGGCGATGCATCGATGTTCCTGCTCGGCCACCACTTCGGCGCGCGCATCCTGCGCCTGCGCTTCTTCGCCTGGCTGCTGCCGCCGGCGCGCTACGCCCGGGTGCAGCGGAAGTTCGAGCGCTACGGCAACCGCATGATGTTCGTGGCGCGGTTCCTGCCCGGCATGCGCACGGCGGTGTTCATCACGGCCGGTGCCACGCATCGCGTGTCGTTCCTGCGCTTTCTGCTGCTTGATGGCCTCGCCGCGCTGATCAGCGTGCCGCTGTGGGTCTACCTGGGTTATCTCGGCGCGGACAACCGCGACTGGCTGGCCACCTGGATCCACCGCGGCCAGGGCAGCGTGTGGGTCGTCGGTATCGCACTCGTCCTGCTTGGCGCCGCGCTGTGGTGGCGCCACCATCGCCGCCGCCCGTGTGACGACGAGCAGTGATCCGCACGGGTGGCGGCGATGAACCGCTGGCAGCGTCACCGCCTCCCCGACCTGCGCTGCCGTGCTCGGCTGAGGTCTGATGCGAGCGCGCTGACTGTCCGCAGAGATTCGGCTGCTGCTGGTCGCTCAATCCAGCGGCCGCGCAAACGAGGGCACCCCGGTTGAAGTGAGCGACTCCATGCGCTGCCAGGGATGGCGACTGCGATCCACCGCCGCAGGTAACAGACCTCGCCCGCGAAACCGGACGTCTCGACGGAGTCGCCCCTTGCCGACTGCCCGGGCCTGGACGCGAGGACCGGTTGGCACGGCGGCATGTATCCCGGCGACCGGCGCCGTCGGCGCCGAGAAAGCAGGCCGAGCCGTGGGCCCACCGGGATCCGGGCGATGGGCGGCAGGGTTAGACTCTGGCTTTTGCCTGCTGCACCGCGAGAGCATGCGCCGCCTGCCGATCGACTCCTTCACGCTGGCCCTGATCGCCACCGTCGCGCTGGCCAGCGCGCTGCCGTGCCAGGGCGCCGCGGCGATGGTTTTCGACCATCTGACCGACGTGGCGATCGCCGCGCTGTTCTTCCTGCACGGGGCCAAGCTGCCGCGCGCGGCCGTGCTGCATGGCATGACGCACTGGCGGCTGCACGCCACCGTGTTCGGCTGCACCTTCGCGCTGTTTCCGCTGCTGGGCTGGACGCTCAAGCCGCTGATGGGCGCCGTGCTGACGCCGACGCTGATGCTGGGCGTGCTCTACGTGTGTACCCTGCCCTCCACGGTGCAATCGTCGATCGCGTTCACTTCGATGGCCGGCGGCAACGTGCCGGCGGCGGTGGTCAGCGCCTCGATGTCGAGCCTGCTCGGCACCGTGCTCACGCCGCTGCTGGTCGGCCTGACCCTCGCCCTGCGCGACACCGGTGGCCCCGGGTTTTCGTGGAACGCCGTGGCCGACATCCTGCGTCTGCTGCTGGTGCCATTTGCAGCGGGCCATCTGCTGCGGCCGTGGATTGGCGCGTGGGTGGATCGCCATCGACCGCTGCTGCGCTACACCGACCAGGGCACGATCCTGCTGGTGGTCTACACCGCCTTCAGCGCCGCGGTGGTCGATGGCCTGTGGAAATCGACGCCGCCGCTGGCGCTGCTGGCCACGCTGGGCGTCGACGCGCTGCTGCTGGCGCTGGCGATGCTCGCCAGCTGGTTCGCCTCCGGCGCGCTCGGGTTCGCGCGCGCCGACCGCATCACGATCTTTTTCTGCGGTTCGAAGAAGAGCCTAGC
>DASUJJ010000226.1:0-4997 GCA_036279335.1 Dyella sp. | reverse complement strand
TCGGCATGGCCGTTGGTGATCGGATCGAAGGTGCCCGGATAGACGGCCAGGCGCTTGTTGACCGACGGTGTGATCACGGATGCTCGGGAACCCAGATAAGTGAACAATTAGCTTAACGGAAGCGCTCCGGCGCGGCGATAGAGCGCATGGCGCACCTCGCCGGCCTGCGCTTCTCGATGCGGCTGCCAGTTCGCCGGCAGTTCCGGCACGCGGTCGCGCGGGGACTCCACGTAGATCCAGGCGCCGGCACCCAGCCAGCCCTGCTCCAGCCGCTGCGCCAGCGAACTCCACAGATTGGCGGCGAACGGCGGATCCAGCCAGACCAGATCGAACGGCCGCGGCGCTCCGGCAAGAAAACCGGCGGCGTCAGCCGTCTCCACACTCGCCCCCGCCACCTTGAGCCGCGCCAGGTTCGCGCGCAGCGCCTGGGCCGCGCCCGCCTGTGGCTCCACGAACTGCACGCTGGCGGCACCGCGCGAGAGCGCCTCCAGCCCCAGCGCGCCGGTGCCGGCACACAGGTCCAGCCCGTGCGCGCCGGCAAGCACCGGCGCCAGCCAGTTGAACAGGGTTTCACGCACCCGCTCGGGAGTTGGCCGCAGGCCCGGGAGGTTGGGCACGTCAAGCCGCGAATTGCGCAGGCTGCCGCTGATGATGCGGATGCGTCCGGGCGTGCGGCTCACTGGCTCGCGCCCTCAGCGGGCAGTTCGGATCGGAGTGATAGCATGCCGCCCATTGTCTTTGAATCGCCCTCGCAATGCTCAAGTTCTGGAAGAAGAAGCCCGCCGACGGCGAGCCGGCACCGGATGCAATTCCGGCCCCGGAAGAGGCTGTCGCCACCGCCGCGAACGTGGAATCCACCCCCGTCGCCCTGCCGGAATCGCCCGCACCCGCGCCTGCCGTGACGCCGCCCGCGGCGACCGCCCCGGCAGAGTCGGAGCAGAGCAAGCGAAGCTGGCGCGAGCGGCTGTCCGGCAGCGGCTTTGCCAAGAGCCTCGGCGCGCTGTTCGTGCGCCATCCGCGGCTGGACGACGACCTGCTCGACGAGCTGGAAACCGCACTGATCACCGCCGACGTGGGGGTGGAAGCGAGCACCCAGCTGGTGGAGGCGTTGCGCAAGCGCATGCACGCGCGCGAGTTCGCCGACGCCAACGCCCTGCTCGGCGCGCTGCGCCAGGCGCTGGTGGCGCAGCTGATGCCGGTACAGAAGCCGCTGGACGTGTCCGGCCACAAGCCCTTCGTGGTGCTGACCGTCGGCATCAATGGTGTCGGCAAGACCACCACCATCGGCAAGCTGGCGCGGCGCTACCGCGACGAGGGTCGAGACGTACTGCTGGCCGCAGGCGACACCTTCCGCGCAGCGGCGGTGAACCAGCTCAAGACCTGGGGCGAACGCAACCAGGTGCCGGTGATCGCCCAGGGGCAGGACGCCGACTCGGCCAGCGTGATTTTCGACGCACTGCAGGCCGGCCGCTCGCGCGGTGCGGATGTGCTGATCGCCGACACCGCCGGGCGCCTGCACACCCAGGGCGGGCTGATGGACGAGCTGGGCAAGATCGCCCGCGTGCTGAAAAAGATCGACCCCGCCGCGCCGCACGAGGTGCTGATGGTGATCGACGGCACCACCGGCCAGAACGCGGTGAGCCAGCTGCGTCAGTTCCGCCAGATCGTCGGCGTCACCGGGCTGGTGGTGACCAAGCTCGATGGCACCGCCAAGGGCGGCGTGGTGTTTGCGCTGGCGCGCGAGTTCGCGCTGCCGATCCGTTACGTGGGCCTGGGCGAAACGGCCACTGACCTGCGCGAGTTCAACGCCGAGGCCTTCGTCGACGGCCTGCTCCCCGCCCGACTCGGCCATGAGTGAGCTGCCGCACCGGGAGCCGCGCGGATGACGCGACGCTGGCGCATCGCCCTGCTCGGCGTCGCCGGCGTGCTGGCCGCGCTGCTGCTGGCCGCGGTGATCGGCGTCTACTGGCTGCTGCAGCCAGATCGCTTCACCGCTTCGCTGCAGGCGCAGGCCAGCGCCATCGGTCTCGAACTTCATCTGGCGAGCCCTGCGCAGCCCACGCTGTTTCCGCGGCCAGCGCTGGAACTGCAGGGCATCACGCTCAACGAGCCCGAGGCGAACATGCCGATCCTGCTCGCCGCGCGCGGTCGCCTCGCGCTGCCGTGGAGCACCCTGTTCGGCGGGCCGACCGTGATCTCCAGGCTGGAGATCGACGCTCCCCGCGTCGACGTGAATGCACTGCAGGCGTGGATCGCCGGGCTTCCCGCGGCCGATGCGGCCCGCCCGCCACAGATTCCGCGCATCGGCACCGGCATCGTGATCAATCGGGCCAGCGTGGTGCGCGGCAACGACATCCTGCTACAGAACCTGACGCTGGAAACCGGCCAGCTCAATCCCGGCAAGCCATTTTCGCTGGACGTCACAGCACGCGACGCCAGTAACGATCCGGTGCAGTTGCGCCTGCTCGCCACCCCGCGCATGAGCGGCGCCAGCATGCTGTTCGAGAACATCGTGCTGCACGTGTCGCACGGCGCGGGCATCACCGCGGACCTGCGCGGCCATGCCCGCTGGCACGGCGCCGCCGACGCTTCGGCCAGCCTCACCGGCGAGCTCGACAGTGCCGACAGCGGCCGCTACGAGCTGGCGCTCGCCCTCACTCCGGCCAACGCCAGCGACCCGCTGCTGCTGGCATTCAAGCTCGAAGGCCCCGCCAACCACGTTGACCTGCACCTGCCGCCGCTGCAGCTGGCGAGCTGGTGGTCGCAACTGGGCAGCGGCGGCAGCTCACCGCTCACCATGCCGCCGGGTCAAGGGCATATCCAGGCCGACCGACTGGAATTCGGCGGCATGAGCGTGGAGGGCCTGAGCGTGGATATCGGCCCGGAATTCCCGGCAGGCGCATCCAGCACCGCCGCGTCGCCGACCGCCTCGCCGTGACCGCCCCCATGGCCGATCGACTGCTGCGCTGGTTCGACCAGCACGGCCGCAGGGACCTGCCGTGGCAGCAAACCGGCGCGGACGGGCGCCGCGATGCGTACCGGGTGTGGCTGTCCGAAGTGATGCTGCAGCAGACCCAGGTAAGCACGGTCATCCCGTATTTCCAGCGCTTCGTCCAGTCGCTGCCGACGCTTGGCGATCTGGCGGCCGCCGACGAAGACACCGTGCTGGCGCTGTGGTCGGGGCTGGGCTACTACCGGCGCGCGCGCTTCCTGCACCAGGCCGCACGGCGCTGCACAGAGATCCATGGCGGTGAGCTTCCGCGGGACATCGATGCGCTGCGCGCGCTGCCCGGGATCGGACGATCGACCGCCGGCGCGATCCTGGCCCAGGCCCACGGGCTGCGCCATGCGATCCTGGACGGCAACGTGAAACGGGTGCTGACGCGCTATCACGGCATCCACGGCGATCCGGGCCAGAGCTCCGTGGAGAAGATCCTGTGGCAGCTTGCCGAATCACACACGCCCGCTGCGCGCGTCGCCGACTACACCCAGGCCATCATGGATCTGGGCGCCACCTTGTGCGTGCGCAGCCAGCCACGCTGCAGCGACTGCCCGCTGCAGCGCGACTGCGTGGCTCATCGCGATGGCCTCACCGCGCAGTTGCCCACCAGCAAGCCCGGCAAGCGCCAGCCCACCCGCAGCACCTTGATGCTGATCCTGCGCGACGGGCACGGCCGCGTCCTGCTCGAACGACGCGGACCGCAGGGCGTATGGTCGGGCCTGTGGAGCCTGCCCGAGGCCACCGACCCCGATGCCGCCTGGCGCCTCGCCCAGCAAGTGGCCCAGGTGGAAGACGCCCGCCCCCTGCCGCCGTTCACCCACGTCTTCAGCCACTACAAGCTGGCTGTCGAGCCGCTGCTGTTCGATCGCGCCAGCGCCCACAGCGGCGTTGCCGAGCAGCCGCAGCAGCGCTGGTGCGATCCCGCCGCGTGGGCTGCGCTGGGGCTGCCGGCTCCGGTACGCACCCTGCTCCAATCCCTTCACGTCGATCACGAGGAATCACCATGAGCCGCACCGTCCATTGCCGCAAGCTCGGCATCGATGCCGAAGGCCTCGACTTCGCACCCTGGCCGGGCCCGCTGGGACAGCGCATCTACGCCGAGATCTCCAAGCCGGCGTGGCAGCAGTGGCTGGCGCACCAGACCATGCTGATCAACGAAAACCGGCTCAATCCGCTTGACCCCGCCTCGCGCTCGTTCCTGACCGCCGAGATGGAAAAGTTCCTCTTCGAAGGCGGCGCCGAACAGCCCCCAGGCTACGTGCCGCCCTCGCCCGAGTCTTGACGCGGGAAGGCGCTTCGCGTTTAATGCGCGGCTCCACGACGCACCGGCGCCAACCGCCGTAGCATCAGTGATCCATACCCTGGCCGGGTAGCTCAGTTGGTAGAGCAGGGGATTGAAAATCCCCGTGTCGGCGGTTCGATTCCGTCCCCGGCCACCATGACATCGAAAAGCCCGCCTCTCGGCGGGCTTTTTGTTGGCTTATCCCTGCCCCGGGTTACCCGACCCATGCCGCTCTGAGAAGCGGGCGCGGGCAAAACATCCCCGCGGAACAGAAGCCTAGGAAATTTGCTTATACCGCGTGACGAAAATCGCGAAGCATGCGCTTTGCACGGTGGTATGTTGGCTGTGATCTCACGATCAACGGCAGCACCACTCAGCAAAAGGGGATACGCAATGCTCAAGAACACGTGTTTTCACGCATTGGCCGGGACGCTTTTTGCGTTCGGTCTGTCAGGCATGGCCCAGGCCACGGATGCACCCTCTTCCGGCCTTGGTCAGTCCTGGCCGAACACCACCGACGTAAGCACCAATCCATACTGGCACGTCTACGTGTTCGAGAAAGACGGCGTCCGCTATGTCCAGGTGAATGACACCAACGGCCGCGTGCACGCCGCCATCGCCACCGCGGGTGGCCAGGTTCTGGTTCTACCGATCGGTGTCGACGCCCAGAACGTCACCACCTCGCCTGACACCACCACAAGCACGTCAGGTAAC
>DASUJJ010000225.1:0-4847 GCA_036279335.1 Dyella sp. | reverse complement strand
GCGGCGTAGTTGGCCTGGCCGTACTGGCCCTTCTGGCCGTTGATCGAGCTGATCTGCACGATGCGGCCCCACTTGCGCGCGCGCATGCCCTCGATCACCGGGCGGGTGACGTTGAAGCAGGCGTTGAGGTTCGTGTTGATCACGTCCGTCCACTGCTGGTAATTCATCTTGTGGAAGGTGGTGTCGCGGGTGATGCCGGCGTTGTTCACCAGGATCTCGACCGGGCCGCATTTTTCCTCGATGGCCTTGATCATCGCCTCGCACGAGGCCGGATCGGTGACGTCGCCCGCCACCAGACACACGTCGATACCTTCGGCGGCCATCGCCTTGCGCCACTGCTCGGCCTTCGCCTCGTCGCGGTAGTTCGACGCCACGCGATGCCCCTGACTGGCCAGGTAGCGAATGATGGCGGTGCCGATGCCGCCGGTGCCGCCGGTGACGAGCGCGGTGCGTTGGGTCATGTCCTCGATCTCCTTGGAGGGTGTGGTGAGGGTTGCGCGGGTGATGCCACGCGCAGACGGGAAGAGTCGGTGCTCGCCTTGGCGGCAACCCGTTCTTTATAGCGTTTCAGACGTCCCATGCCTTACTGCGTTGCCGCAAAAGCCCGGGATTGAAGCGCATCGATGTTGCAGCCATCAGCTCGGCCGCGGACGCGGCGGGCGCATCCTCTGGCACGCCCAGGAAAGCCAGCGCCCGGCGCAGCGCCGGCAGCGGGTCGGCCGGATCGATCGCGGTGGCCAGGCTGGACTTGGACAACTTGCGGCCCTCGGCATCGAGTACCAGCGGCAGGTGCAGATAGCGCGGCGTCGGCAGGCCCAGGCACCGCTGCAGATGGATCTGCCGCGGCGTGGAGTCAAGCAGGTCGGCGCCGCGCACGACCTCGGTGATGCCCTGGAAGGCGTCGTCCACCACGCAGGCCAGCTGGTAGGAATACAGGCCGTCCGCCCGGCGAATCACGAAGTCCCCCACGGCCTCGCGCAGGTTCTGTCGTTGCGCCCCTTGCAGGCCATCGTCGAAGGCGATGTCGACGTCCGGCACGCGCAGCCGCCACGCCGCCGGGCGATCAGGGTCTGCCGCGGCCACGCACCGGCCATCGCGATGCAGGCCGCCGGCCTCGGCGAGGGCGCTGCGGCTGCAGCCACAGCGGAACAGATGGCCGCCCGCGCGCAACTGCTCGAACGCGGCATCGTAGGCGGCCTGTCGCTGCGACTGGAACAACGCCGGCTCGTCCGCCACCAGCCCGAATGCCGGCAGGGCGGCCAGGATGGCCTCGGCCGATCCGGGGACCTCGCGCGGCGGGTCGATGTCTTCCATCCGCACCAGCCAGCGGCCACCGGCGTGACGGGCGCAAAGCCAGCTGCCCACGGCGGCGACCAGCGACCCGAAATGCAGCGATCCGGTGGGCGAAGGGGCGAAGCGTCCGCGGTAGCTCATCGCGGCATTCTAAGCGGCCGATGGCTGGGGTCGGCAAGCCGGACGGCCCTTGAAACCGGCGGTCTGCGCCCCGAATAGCAGCAGGTGGCCGTTGGCCGCAAACCTCCTTTTCATGACTGCCAAAGAGAGACAGCCATGCGCCGCATTGCCCTGTTCCTGGCTACCAATATCGCTGTACTGCTGCTGCTCAGCGTCATCTGCCACCTGTTCGGCATCGACCAGATGGCGGCGCAGCGCGGCTACGGCGGCATGACCGGGCTGCTCGTTTTTGCCGCGGTGTTCGGCATGGGCGGCGCCTTCATCTCGCTGCTGATGTCCAAGTGGATGGCCAAGATGTCCACCCGCGCCCGGGTGATCGAGCAGCCCGCCAACGAGACCGAGCGCTGGCTGCTCGACACCGTGCGCCGCCACGCGCAGAACGCCGGCATCGGCATGCCCGAGGTGGCGATCTACGACGCGCCGGAAATGAACGCCTTCGCCACCGGCGCCAGCAAGAACAGCGCGCTGGTGGCGGTGAGTTCGGGCCTGCTGCAGCAGATGGATCGCGAGCAGGTGAGCGCCGTGCTGGGCCACGAGATCGGCCACGTCGCCAACGGCGACATGGTCACCCTGACGCTGATCCAGGGCGTGCTCAACACGCTGGTGATCGTCGCCTCGCGCATCGTCGGGCGGGTGGTGGACAGCTGGCTTTCCGGCGGTCGCGACAGCCGTGACAGCGGCGGCGGCATCGGCTACTTCGTCTCGGTGATGGTGCTGCAGATCGTGTTCGGCCTGTTCGCCTCGATGATCGTGGCCGCCTTCTCGCGCTGGCGCGAGTTCCGCGCCGACGCCGCGGGCGCGCAGTTCGCCGGCCGCGGCGCGATGATCTCCGCGCTGCAGCGGCTCAAGGGCAACCACGGCGAAAACAGCCTGCCCAAGACCATCGCCGCGTTCGGCATCTCCAGCCCGCTCGGCGCCGGCTTCGCCCGATTGTTCATGAGCCACCCGCCGCTCGATGAGCGCATCGCGGCGCTGCAGAGCACGGCAGCCCGTTGATTGAACCCTCTCCCCGCCGGGGAGAGGGCAGGGTGAGGGGCGGGGGCTGGCCACAGACTGCCACTCCCCTCACCGTCATCCCGGCTTGACCAGCCATTCGGCTGTTGAGAGCCGCCGGGATGGCGACCTGAGAGTCATACGTCGTCATCTTGCTAATACCACCGCACAACACGGAACCACCACGCATGAACGCACCCGCCGAAACCCGCAAGTTCGAAGCCGAAGTTGCCCAGGTCCTGCACCTGGTCACGCACTCGCTCTACTCGCACAAGGAGATCTTCCTGCGCGAGCTGATCTCCAACGCTTCCGATGCCTGCGACAAGCTGCGCTTCGAGTCCATCGCCAACCCCGCGCTGTCTGCCGGTGACAGCGAGCTGCACATCGACGTGAGCTGGGATGAAACCGCGCGCACCATCACCGTGCGCGACAACGGCATCGGCATGAGCCGCGACGAGGTGGTGGCCAATATCGGCACCATCGCCAGCTCCGGCACCAAGCGCTTCCTCGAGGCGATGAGCGGCGAGCAGAAGGCTGACGCGCGCCTGATCGGCCAGTTCGGCGTGGGCTTCTATTCCGCCTTCGTGGTGGCCGACAAGGTCACCGTGATCACCCGCCGCGCCGACGCGCCGGAAGGCGAGGGCGTGAAGTGGGAGAGCGACGGCAAGGGCGAGTACTCGCTGGAGCAGGTCGACCAGCCGCAGCGCGGCACCGCGGTGATCCTGCACCTCAAGGCCGACGAGGACGCGTTCCTCAAGGGCTGGCAGCTCAAGTCGCTGATCCGCAAGTATTCCGACCACGTGGCCTTCCCCATCCGCACGCCGGTGGAGAAGGACGGCAAGCCCACCGACGAGTTCGAGAGCACCAACGCCGCCTCGGCGCTGTGGACCAAGCCCAAGAGCGAGATCTCCGACGAGGATTACCAGGGCTTCTACAAGTCGCTCGGCCACGATTTCAACGATGCGCTGGCCTGGACCCACAACCGCGTCGAAGGCAGCCAGAGCTTCACCACCTTGCTGTACCTGCCCGAGCAGCCGCCGTTCGACCTGATGATGGGCGGGCGCGACGAGCGCAAGGGGCTGAAGCTCTACATCAAGCGCGTCTTCATCATGGACGCCGCCGAAGAGCTGCTGCCGAACTACCTGCGCTTCGTGCGCGGCGTGGTGGACGCCGACGACCTGCCGCTCAACGTGAGCCGCGAGATCCTGCAGCAGAACCGCCAGCTCGATCGCATCAAGGGCGCCTGCGTGAAGCGCGTGCTCGATCTGATTGAAAAGCTGGCCCGCGACGAGCCGGAAAAGTTCGCCACCTTCTACAAGGCCTTCGGCAACACGCTCAAGGAAGGCATCAGCGAGGACGCCAACAACCGCGAGCGCATCGCCAAGCTGCTGCGCTTCGCCAGCACCAAGGGCGAAGGCACCGCGCAGAACGTCTCGCTGGACGACTACATCGGCCGCATGGCGGTGGGCCAGGATGCGATCTGGTACATCACCGCCGACAGCTACGCCGCCGCCGCCGGCAGCCCGCAGCTGGAAGCGTTCAAGGCCAAGGGCATCGAAGTGCTGCTGATGTCCGACCGCATCGACGAGTGGATGATCGGCTCGCTGAGTGAGTACGAGGGCAAGAAGCTCAAGAGCGTGGCCAAGGGCGACGTGCCGCTGGACGAGGCGGACAAGGCGAAGCAGGAGGAGGCCACCAAGGCCGCCGAGCCGCTGCTGAAAAAGCTCAAGGAGCTGCTCGGCGACCGCGTGGGCGAGGTCAAGGTGTCTGCCCGCCTCACCGATTCTCCCTCGTGCCTCGCGCTGAGCGACTACGAGATGGCGCCGCATCTGGCCCGTCTCCTGCGCGAAGCCGGCCAGGCCATGCCCGAGTCCAAGCCCACGCTGGAGATCAACCCGGCGCATGCCCTGGTCAAGCGCGTGGAAGCCGAGGCCGATGAAGCCAAGGCGCGCGACCTTGCCACGCTGCTGCTGGAGCAGGCGGAAATCTCCGCCGGTGCGCAGCTGCCCGATCCGGCGGCGTTCGTGCAGCGTTTGAACCGCGTGCTGCTGGGCTGATTCTGGTCATGCACCCGTAGCGAAAAGCCCGCCTATCGGCGGGCTTCTCTTTTGTCATCTGCATCGGCGCGAGCGTCGCAGCAGCACTCGCACCCCGACCCTTTCCTGCCAAGAGCTGCCGAGACCGCATGCTTTGTACCGACTGCCAATCCGGCTATCACGCGCGCTACGACCGCTTCGAGCGGATGGCGGCGAACCCGGAAGTGCCCAGCTTCCTGATGCGCTGCAAGCACTGCGGCGCGCTGTGGAACGAAACATCCGGCGTGCCGGAGTTGCTGACCCGAACCCACGCCCGCGGGCTGTATCCGCGCGCCCGTATTTAGC
>DASUJJ010000224.1:0-2456 GCA_036279335.1 Dyella sp. | reverse complement strand
CGAGTCCTGCGCGATGGCCCTTGCCCTGCGGCAGGCCTGGCGCGCGGGCGACCGCAGCGAACGCATCCGCCTCGACGAGGAGTCGCTGGAGGTGCGCTCGCTGCCCGGGCGGCGGCGTGCGTGCTTCCAGTCCTACTGGGTGCGCGTGCGGCTGGCACCCGGCGACGGGCACGGGCGTCTGCTGCTGGGGTCGCACGGACGCGAGCTGGAGATCGGGGCGTTCCTCGCCGAAGAGGAGCGCCTGGAGCTGTCGAGAAAACTCAAGCTGCTGCTGGCGGACGTGCAAGGCCAACGGCGCAGGTAGCTACAACAAAGGTGCAGGACATGACATCTGGCGGCATCAGGATCAAGGCCATGGGGACAAAGGCATGCGCGGCAGCGGCCGGTGCGCTGTTCAGCGGCGCGGTATGGGCCAACCCCCAGCCGGGCCAGCTCAACATGACCCGCGGCGTGACCGAATGGTCGCCGGAGCCGTATTTCCTCAACAACGTCGCGCTCGGCGTGTGCGTCGCGATCGGCATCCTGGTGTTCGGCGCGATGTTCATCGCCATGTTCCGCTTCCGCAAGTCGCGTGGCGCGGTGGCGGAGAAGTGGTCGCACAACACCATGCTGGAAGTGGTGTGGACCACCATCCCGGTGATCATCCTGATCATCCTGGCCTGGATGGCCACCGGCGGCCTGACCTCCTTCGCGAACACCACCGGTTCGCAGATGACCATCAAGGTCACCGGCTACCAGTGGAAGTGGCGCTACGACTACGTCGACTACCAGGGCAAGGCGATCGACGGCGTCGGCTTCATGTCCAAGCTCGACGACCAGAGCAACGTCACCCGCCAGCTCGACTCGGGCCTGGATCCGCACGCGGTCAAGGTCGGTGACGAGAACACCTACCTGCTCAACGTGGACAAGCCGCTGGTCGTGCCGGTCGACACCAAGATCCGCTTCGTGATCACCGCCGGCGACGTGATCCACTCCTGGTGGGTGCCGGCGCTGGGCTGGAAGATCGACGCCATCCCGGGCATCGTCAACGCGGCCTGGACCAACATCAAGGTGCCGGGCACCTACCGTGGCCAGTGCGCGGAGCTGTGCGGCCAGGACCACGGCTTCATGCCGATCGTGGTGGTGGCCAAGTCCAAGGCCGATTTCGCCAAGTGGCTCAGCGAGCAGGAGGCCGGCGCCAAGAACGCCCTGCCGCCGCCCGCACCGTTCGAGGAGGCCGCGTCGGCTTCGTGTCGAAGCTGGACGAGCAGAGCAACGATACGCGCCAGCTCGGCTCGGAGCTCGATCCGGACGCGGTCAAGGTGGGCGACGAGAACACCTACCTGCTGAACGTCGACAAGCCGCTGGTGGTGCCGGTCGACACCAAGATCCGCTTCGTGATCACCGCCGGCGACGTGATCCACTCCTGGTGGGTGCCGGCGCTGGGCTGGAAGATCGACGCCATCCCGGGAATGGTCAACGCGGCCTGGACCAACATCAAGGTGCCGGGCACCTACCGCGGCCAGTGCGCCGAGCTGTGCGGCCAGGACCACGGCTTCATGCCGATCGTGGTGAAGGCGGTTTCCAAGGCCGAGTTCGCCCAGTGGCTGGCGCAGCAGGAGGCCGCCGGCAAGACGCCGCCGGCCACGCCCGCCACCCCGGCCTCGCCTGCGCCGGCATCGACCGCCGCCGCGCCGGCATCCGCTTCGACCACGGCCGCCCCGGCAGCCAAGACGCCGGGCAAGCAGGGCTGAAGTCCGCTCCAGCCCCATCCGCTTTCAGTATTCGCATTAGGTAGAGGTGCAAGGCCATGGCCCACGCAGCCACCCACGATCACCACGACGAGCACCACGGCGCGCCGTCGAATTTCTTCACGCGCTGGTTCATGTCCACGAACCACAAGGACATCGGCACGCTGTACCTGGTCTTCTCGCTGCTGATGTTCTTCATCGGCGGCAGCTTCGCGATGGTGATTCGCGCGGAGCTGTTCAAGCCGGGCATGCAGCTGGTGCAGCCGTACTTCTTCAACGAGATGACCACCATGCATGCGCTGGTGATGATCTTCGGCGCGATCATGCCTGCCTTCGTGGGCCTGGGTAACTGGATGATCCCGTTGATGGTCGGCGCGCCGGACATGGCGTTGCCGCGCATGAACAACCTGTCGTTCTGGATCCTGCCGTTCGCCTTCATCCTGATGCTGTCGACGCTGCTGATGCCCGGCGGTGGCCCGGCCGGTGGCTGGACCATGTACCCGCCGCTGTCGCTGCAGAGCAGTTCGCTGGTCTACGTGGTGTTCGCGATCCATTTGATGGGCATCAGTTCGATCATGGGCGCGATCAACATCATCGCCACCATCCTGAACATGCGCGCACCCGGCATGGATCTGCTGAAGATGCCGGTGTTCGTGTGGAGCTGGCTGATCACCGCGTTCCTGCTGATCGCGGTGATGCCGGTGCTCGCCGGTGCGGTGACCATGC
>DASUJJ010000223.1:0-7551 GCA_036279335.1 Dyella sp. | reverse complement strand
TGCTGCCGGCGCGGCGGTCACTCGCGCCGGCTCGGGCGCCGCCACGGGCGCGGGCGGCGCGGGTGGTGCCGCAGCTGACGCAGGCGCAGCGGCAGCTGCCGGTGCGCCGAAGGACCGCAACGAGCGCCAGCTGTTGTCGGCGTGCCCGGCATCCAGAAACGCCGCATAGCTGGCCGGCGCCGGCAGGCCCTGGGTCAGCATCGCGCTGGCCGGCACCGCGCCGGCGCCATGCGTCCACCACAGGCACCACGAGGCACCGGCGGCAGCGACCTGCTGCCACAGCGTTTCCAGGAAGGCTTCATCATGGCCATGCACGCGCAGCGGCATGCGCCAGTGCGTGGACGTGCGCCAGTCGATGCCCTGCAGGGCGGCTGCCGGATCGCTGCGCAGCACCTCCAGCGGACCGGGCAAGCTGGCCAGCCGCGCATCGAACGCCTCGGCCGCCGAACCGTGATAGCGCGCCTCGGCGTGGGCATGCTCCAGCGCGTCGAACCAGCGTTGCGATTCGCGCAGCGTGTGTGCCACGGCGGCGCGTTCGCCCCCCAGCGGCGCGGCCATCACCATCGGAAAGCAGCGTCCGACGCGGTCGGACGCCGGTGCCATCACGCCGGCCCAGGCGGTGTCGCCGCACACGCCGGGCGCGAGCACGAAGCGCCAGGCCGGGCTGGCGTACCACGCGTCGTGCCAGCGCTCGCCGAGGCGCTCGCGGCTGGCCGCCACGGCGTGTTCGAAGTGGCGATCCCAGCGCTCCACGAAATCCGCCGGCAGCCGCCGCTGCACGAAGTCACCCGCTCCCGGCAGCTTGCCGAAGAAGCCCACGGATGCCGGAATCCCCCCTGTTGGATTCGGCATCGCTCAGCCTCCGCACCGGAAACGTTGCACGTCGGTATCGAGGAACGGATTCTTCAGGTTGTTGGCCTGCAGCGTGAGCTTGGCCGCATGCCCGCCGAAATTGAGCGTGACGGTGAAGCGCAGGTCGGACTGGCGCGCGAGCCCGGCCGACTGCAGCGCGCGGAAAAACGCCCAGTCGCCCTGGTAGTCGACGCTGCTGATCAGGTTGCCGGCGGTGTCGTAGGCGGTGAATGAGACCTGGCCGGGCTGCGGGCCGGGCCATTTCATCGCCGCGCTCATCGCACCGCCGGGGGTGTACTCGTACTTCTGGCCGTCGACGTTGATCACCAGCTTGCCGATGCCCGGGTCCAGCTGCGGCGTCTGCCAGGTGAAATCCACCTCCGGCGTGGCGCTGCCGTTGCGGAAGTACATCTGCTTGATCGAGTCGGCCAGCTGCATCTGCGCCAGCATGCCGGGCGAGCCGCTGACCGCGCCGGGGCCGGTCTTCCACTGCCAGTTGCGGCCGCTGGCGTCGACCAGCTTCTCCAGCGTCTGCTTGTAGAAGCTGTCGAACTGGCCGCCGTAGCCGAACAGCTCGGCAAAGTTCTGCAGCGGGATCTCCGACTTGCCGTTGGGCGCGAACGGATAGCGGCCGCGGGTGAAGTCGGCGCAGTCCTTTGCTACCGCCTGCTGGAACTGGTCGTCCAGCGCGCCCTTGGTGCCGCTGGCCACCAGCGCCTGGCTCTTGCCGGTGAGCGCGGCGACCCAGCCGGACACCGGCGGCGGCAGCTGCGCCGCGGCCTGCTGCGCCAGCAGCAGCTGCGGATTGGGCTGGCCGGCGGTGCTGCTGAAATCACTCATGGTCAGCAGCGTCTTGCTGAGCTGGTCGAGCACAGCCAGCGTCTGGTCGATCGGTGCCGCACCCGGCGCCCCTTCGCTGAGCTTGTTGAGCGTCTCGAAGTGCGCGCTGATCGCATCGCCCGGCTTCTCCGCCGTGGCGGCAGGCGCCGAACCGGCGGCAGCGGCCAGGGCGCGGCTGAGCGCGCTCTGCGTGGCCTTCTTCGCGGCCGCCTTCTTGGCCGCATCCAGCGCCTTGTCGGCGCCGTCTTCCGGCGGCGCGCGCAGCAGGTCGTGGGTGTTGTCGCGCACCACGCCGAGCAGGGCCTTGAGCGGCGAGCTGGGACCGGACAGCTTGGCGGCGATCGCGCTGGCATCCTGGATGCTGGTGATCGGCTGCAGCTCCAGGTCGGCGAGCAGATCGTCCCAGGCCTTGATGTAGTCGGCCTGGTACAACGCCAGCACCTGCTGCTGCAGCCGCGCCTTGCCGATCGCGTCGATCGGGCTGGCGCCGAACACCCAGTCGTCCTTGGTGAAATCGTTCACCGCCTGCTCGATGCCCTTGCCCACTTCCTGCGCGAACACCGGCTGGGTGAACAGCGCCGGCAGCGGCGCGGACAGCGGCGTGCCGCTCTTGCGCCGGAACACGTTGCCGAGCAGGCCCAGCGCCTTGTCCAGCTGCAGCGGCGGCGACTCGCCGGTATTGGCCGACAGCTTGAGGCTGCCGTAGACCAGCGCCGACAGGTCGGCAGTGCGCAGCGTGGCGCGCGCCTGTTCCACCAGGCCGTTGTCCAGGCCGATCGCACGCATGCGCCCGGGCTCATTGACCAGCGCGTGGAAGTGCTTGGCGGCCGCCGCCTGCAGCACCTCGTCGCCGGGGAACACCTTGCGCCACTCGATGGTGGTCAGCGCCTCCAGCTGGTCCGGATCCCGGTGCTCGGGCTGGCCCAGCATCAGGTAGCCCTTGAGGTAGTAGTACAGCGCCTGCGGATCGCTGGCGTTGCCGGTGAGGCCCGAGCGGAACTGCGAGGCCACGCCCGGCAACAGGATGCCGTTGAGTTCGCGCAGGTAGGCATCATGCACTTCGCTGCCCACCGCCTTGCCCTGGTACAAGCCGAAGCGCATCAACCACGGCACGTGGCCCTGGTACTGCCGCGCCACGTCCTGCACGGCGGACAGCGCTTCGAGCCGCGCCAGCGCCATGGCGAAGTAGGCCTTCTGGGTAGTCGCCGCCGACAGGTCACTCTTCACCGGATAACCGGCCAGCGCCTGCTGCACCTTGCCCAGGTAGCTGCGGTTGCGCCCGTAGCTGGTGGCCAGCCCGACGAACAGCAGCGCGGTGGCCAGCAGCACGCCGGCATACGAGGCCGCCTGCAGCAGGATCTTCTGCCGCTCGAGCTTGGGATTGGTGCCGGCGAAGCCCGACTCCTTGAACAGCACGTCCTTCAGCAGCCGCTCGACGAAGAAGGTGCGCTGCTGCGCGCCCTTGGCCTGCACCTTCGCCGCATCCACGCCGAAGGTGCGCGCCACCGCGCTCATCATGCGGTCGATCGGCGCACCTTCCTGCGTGCCCGAGGTGAGATACACGCCGCGCAGCAGCGGCTGGCTGGCGTAGGGATTGGGCGCGAACACGCCCTCCACGAACTGCCGCGCCACGTCGCGCAAGGCCGCCAACTGCTGCGGGAACGACAGGATCGCCGCGCGCCGGCTGCGGTCGTTCTCGGCGTGCAGGCGGTCGAGCACCCGCGTGTTGAGCCGGTCGAGCAGGATCTGGAACTCATCGGCGAATGCCTTGGCCGCGCTGCCGTCCATGGTCTTGTTGACCGGGAACGACATGCCCCAGACCTGGCTGCGCAGCTCGGGGTTCAAGTCGTCGAAGAACTCGCTGAAGCCGGCGATCAGGTCGCACTTGGTCAGCACCAAGTACACCGGCACGCCGATGCGCAGGTGCTCGGCCAGCTCGTCGAGGCGGCGACGCACCGCCTGCACGTGCTCGTAGCGGGCGTTATCGTCCAGCACCAGCAGGTCGGACATGCTCATCGCGATGACCACGCCGTTGATCGGCCGGCGCTTGCGATAGCGACGCAGCAGCTTGAGGAACTCGGCCCAGGCCGAGGCGTCGGCGTTCCTGTCCGAATCCTGCGTGGTGTAGCGCCCGGCGGTATCGAGGAACACCGCCTCGTCGGTGAACCACCAGTCGCAGTTGCGGGTGCCGCCGATGCCGCGCAGCGCCTGCTTGCCGAAGCGGTCCGACAGCGGGAAGTTGAGCCCGGAGTTCTGCAGCAGCGTGCTCTTGCCCGAGCCCGGCGGACCGATCACCACGTACCACGGCAGCGTGTAGAGATTGCCGCCGCCATGCTTGGCTTTGCGCAGCGTGTCCACCGCCTCCTGGAAGCGCGTGGCGAGCTGGGCGCGCTCGCCGGCGCTGCGATCATCGCCGGTGCTGCCGGCCGACGCCGCACCGGCATCCTGCCCGGCGATGTCGCCGGACATCTGCGCGGTCTTGCGGCGCAGGCGCATCTGCTGGATCTGCAGCGCGATCACCCACACCGCCAGCAGCACGATGATCACCACCAGCCGCGTCACCGGGCTCGCCAGCGGCTGGCTGTCGCCGATGCCGAGATAAGGGCCGCCGAGCCAGATCAGCAGCGACAGCAGCAGCAGGCCGACCAGCGCGATGAACCAGCCGGAGGTGAGCAGGGAAAGAATTTTTTTCACGCGCTCAACCCTCCGGGATGTACTTGATTTCCACACGCCGGTTGCGCGTGCGGTTGGCCGGAAGATTCGGCGGCAGCGCGATCGGCTGCGAGGAACCTGCGCCGCTCGATTCCAGCCGCGCCGGGTTGTCCAGGCCCTGGCTGAGGATCTCCAGCACCGAGCGCGCACGCGCGGCGGACAGCTCGAAGTTGTCCTTGAACTTCAGCGAGTGGATCGGCTGGTCGTCGGTGTGGCCGACCACGATCACCCGTCCCGGCACCTGGTTCAGCGCGGCGGTGATCGCATGCAGCACGGGGAGCTGGTTGGCGTTCACGTCCACGCCGCCGGAGGCGAACATGTCCGCCGCGCCCAGGCGCACCAGCGCGGTGCCGTCGGGCTGCTCGTCCACGGTGAGCTTGCCGGCCTGCTCCTCGGGTGCCAGCAATTGCTTGAGGCTCTTGTGCGGCGCCGGCGGCAGCGCGCGCGCGTCCGGCGGCGTGGCGCTGTCCAGGCCGATCTGCGCGATCTGCGCACTGGCCGGTGCGGAGGCTGCGTTGAGCCGCGTGTAGAACACCACGAAGGCCACCAGCAGCACGCACGCCGCGGCCGCCGCGATCACCCACAGCGGCACGTAGCGGATCAGCGGATTGCGCCGGTCCTCGATGCCGCGCCAGTGTGGCGCCAGCTCATCGGCGGCCGGCGCGCGCTGCGCCTTGATGCGGCGGTAGAGGTCTTCCTGGATGTCGGCCAGCTTGGCGCGGCCGCCCGATTCGATCTGGTAGCGCCCGCCGAAACCCAGGGCCAGGCACAGGTACATCAGCTCGATCAGGTCGATGTGCCGGCTGAAGTCCGCGCACAGCCGCTCCAGGATCTGGAAGAACTTGGCGCCGCCGTACGACTCGCCGTGGAAGGTCACCAGCAGGGTCTTCTGCGCCCAGCCGCTCTGCTCGCCCCACGGCGCGTTGAGCACCGACTCGTCGAGCATGGCGCACAGCACGTAGCGCGCCGCGGTCACCGTCTGCGCAGGCAGGCCGGCGGCGGTGGCGTGGCTCTCGAACTTGCGCACCTGGGCGATCACCTGGTCGCGCAAATGCGTGGCGTCCGGCGGCGAGACGCTGTGGCGCAGCTGCACACCCAGCAGCAGCAAGGGGCTGGCCGTTTGCACCAGCGGATTCATGCCGCCGCCGAGGAACTCGCTGATATCCGCCCGCGCCGCTTCCATCGGCCGCGCCGCGGCCGGTGCCGCGGCCGGCGGCGGTGGTGCGTAAGCCGGCGCGGCAGGCGTCGGTGCAGCGCCGGCCTGGCCGCGCGGGCGCACCACGGTGGCGTCATCGGGGACGGGCGGATAGCCGGGCGGATGGCCGGGACCATTCGGTGTGTTCATGCCTGAGCCTGCTTGTGGTCTTCGAGTGCTCTGCGCCGGGAGATGTCCGGGCGCAGGCCAGGGAAGAGGAAGGGAGTGGACGCTGGTGCACGACCGAGCGATAACGCCGCCGCGCGCCACCCGCCCTGCCGACCGGACACGCCGATGCCACGTGCCGTCGCCCGGCGGCCACTCGATGACAACGCGGAGTACTTGAAGGCCATAAGCAGGCTCAACCTCCCCTGATGGCCCAGAGCTGCAGGTCGAGACCGGCGAACTCGCTGCCGAAATGGAAGGCGATGCCGCCGGAGGTCTTCAACTCGCGCCACATCGCCGAGTGCTTGTCGAACTCGAAGTACAGGTAGCCGGCGTTGTAGGGAATCTGCCGCGGCGCCACCGGCATCGGGCTCACGCCGATGCCCGGCAGCTGCAGGTTGACCAGGTCGCGGATCTTCTCCACCGGGCCGATCTTGGACACCGCCGGCAGCTGCCGGCGCAGGTCTTCCGACTTCAGGTCCGCCTTGGCCGCCAGCACGAAGGCGGCGGTGTCGAGCAGGGTGAGGTCCGGCACCACCGCCACCCACACGCCGAACTTGCGCTGCTGTAGCGGGATCGGCGTGGCGGTCTGCTCCATCACCGCACTCAGGCTGTTGCGCAGCGCCACGATCACCGGCTCGAAACTCTCGCGCAGCGCCTCGTGGCGATACGCCGGAAACGCGCCGGGCCGCTTGCCCGGCGCGGTGAACGTGGCCAGCTCGCCGGCCAGCATCACCATCACGCGGTACAGCTCTTCCGGATGCACCATCGGCGCTTCGGCCAGGTGTGCGACGAGCGGCTGGCAGCGGTTGACCACCTGCAGCAGCAGGAAGTCAGCGATCTCCGCCGCGCCGCCGCGGTCGGTCACCGCCACGCGGCTGGCCAGCGCTTCGCCGCGCTGATGCAGCAGGCCGAGCAGCTCGGTGAGGAAGGTCACCAGCCGCGGCACCGCCTCCACGCTGAAGGCGCTGGGCATGAAGCCCTCGTCGAGCATCACGCGACGATCGGAACGGCATTCGACGATGCGCGCCAGCGACAGCCGGGTGAGCCCTTCCAGCGGCTGCGATTCGGGCAAGAGGCGGCTGGTCATGCCGCCCACTTCCAGCAGCGCGGTGCCATCGGTGCTGCCGGAGGCGTCACGCACTTCGGCCTCGCGCACGCGGTAGCGGAAGAGCTTTTCAGCCGGCGCTTCCGGGCGGCCGCTGTCGGGCTGGGTCGGCGAGCGCAGCGGCAGCGTGAGGTAGACGGTCTGGTCGCGCCAGTTGCCGTCCACGTCCAGCGCCGGCGGCAGCGGATCGTCGCCGGGCATGGCGAACGGCGTGCCGTCGGGAAACACGCCCCGCGCGCGTTTGATGCCGAGCTTGCCCACCGCGAGCAGGTCGGTCTCCAGCTCCAGCTCGGTGAAGCCCCAGGTGTAGGGACGCAGCGCCCCGGCGCGCAGCTCGACGAAACGCTCCAGGTAGCGCTCGTGCTGCTGCAGGTGCTGGGGCCGCAGAAACAGCCCTTCGCTCCATACCACTTTGTTGTTCTGCGTCATTCGCTTTGCGCCCATCTCGAAAAGGTTCGACGTCGGCATGGCACCGACGCGTCGTGCATGCGCTTACCGTCGCGCGCTGTTGCGCCGCGCCGACTTCAGCCGCGCCAGTTGTTCCTCGTAGGCCCGCGCGAACTCGTCGCCGAACAGGCGCCGGAAGCAGTCGTCGGGGTTCTTGATCAGCGCCTCGAAGTTCTCGCGGTACTTCTCCCAGTACTTCGCCTTGCCGCCGAAGGCCGAGCGCTTGCCGCCA
>DASUJJ010000222.1:0-4413 GCA_036279335.1 Dyella sp. | reverse complement strand
CCTGCCTACCGACGTGATGGCCGCCGATGGCCTGGCGCACATCACCGCGCTGGACATCCGCGCCGAGATCACTTTGCGCGCCGGGGTGGACGAGGCGATGACGCCGCCGCTGTGGCGCCTGGCCTTCCAGCGCGGGCGCCGGCCTGGCTTGGTCTCCAGCCTGGTGCGTGCCGGCATGGTCAGCGGCGAGGCCGCGGCGCTGGAGCGGCGCGCGCTGGCGCATCGCCTGATCACGCCGTCGCTCGATCACGTCGGCGTGCTCGACTGGAAGGACTGGCAGCGGGCGGTGGAGGCGGGGTATCGGGCGACGGTCGAAATGCTTGAGAGCGAGAAGTGAGTGGAGAGGAGTGAGAAGTGAGAGAGAAGCGGCGCCCGTCCCGTCGCATCGGTTTCGGGCATACCAACACGCTTTGGCTGTCTCTCACTCCTCACTCCTCTCCCCTCACTCCTAGAATGTCGTCATGAGCATCCGCACCTACCAAGGCCACACGCCCGCGCTCGGCCTGCGCGTCTACGTCGATCCGGCGGCCACGGTGATCGGCCGGGTGGAGCTGGGCGATGACGTTTCGATCTGGCCCGGCGCGGTGCTGCGCGGCGACGTCCACTTCATCCGCATCGGCGCGCGCAGCAACGTGCAGGACGGCGCCGTGGTGCACGTCACCCACGACGGCCCGTATTCGCCCGGCGGCTTTCCCACGGTGATCGGCGAGGGCGTCACCGTCGGCCACGGCGCAGTGATCCACGCCTGCACCATCGAGGACTACTGCCTGATCGGCATGCACGCCACCGTGCTCGACGGCGCGGTGGTGAGGAAGTACGGCTTCGTCGGCGCGGGCAGCCTGGTGCCGCCGGGCAAGGTGGTCGGCGAGCGCGAGCTGTGGCTGGGCAACCCGGCCAGGTGCGTGCGCCTGCTCAGCGACCGGCAGGTCGAGCAGATGCACTACTCGGCCGAGCACTACGTGCGGATCAAGGACAGCTATCTGGCCGAGCGATGAAGGGACGCGCGGCGCTCTGAGCCCGCGCATCGCTTCGGCTGACCGAACTACATCGACGCTTCCTGCCGCGCGCGCATCGCGGCAGCGCGCGCCTCGTCCTCGCGCACCACGATCATGCGCTGCGCATCGAGCTTGCCGGCCAGCAGCGACAGCGTGAAGTTGTCGCTGTCGGCTTCGCGCAGCAGCCGCAGCTCGCGCGCGGCTTCATCGAGCTCGCGCGCGTTGATCGCCTGTTCCACGACAGCCAGCGCCTCGGGCATTTGCGCGTCGAGCTGCTGGCTCGCCACCGGGTTGGCGGGATCGAGCTCGAGCACGCTGAGGTAGAACTCGTAGGCGTTGGCGCCGGCGGGCGCCACCAGCCGGTGCTCGGCCAGGGCCTGGTCGGCGAGGTTGAGCAGGATGCTGACGCCATCCTGATCGCCGGCGGCCGACGCCGCGGGTGCCGCGGCCTCGTGCCGGCTGCACGCGGCAAGGCCGGCAAGGCCGGCAAGCAGGCAGAGCGTGACGATGAACCAGCGAAGCGGACGGCGCGGGGCCGGATCGGGCAGACGCATGGGGCAACTCGATGAACGCGCGGGGACGGGCCGCGTAGCGTGACTGGCGCGCATGTCAGGCCGGTGACGCCGGGCGCGATCCGATGACAGACCGAAGTCCAGCCGTGGCGCGTGGCCGGCGTAAACAAGCGGCGCTGCACGGCCACCTTGGCGGCCAGGCCGAACGGGTGGGCCTCGGAAAGCACGGACACGACATCGAAGGCATCGGGCCAGCCGCCGCCGGCGCGTCCGGCCGGTGAGCCGATGTCGCGCCATGGCGGCGCCGCGGCCCGCTCAGCGGGTAGCCGCTTCCAGCGCACCGAGCCAGGCCAGCGCGTGCGCACGGTCGCTGCCGCACATCGCCGGCTCCGGACGCAGGCTGGCGCACACCGCCGGGCGATCGGGATGGCCGAACAGGCGACAGCGGTTGGCTTCGTCCAGCTGCACGCAGCGCACGCCGGCGGGCTTGCCGTGCGGCATGCCGGGAATCGGCGTGCTGATCGAGGGGGCGATGCAGCAGGCGCCGCAGCCGACGCGGCAGTCCATCGGCGCGCGCCTCAGCCGCGCAGCGCGGCGTATACCGGATCGGTGTCCGGCCGATGCCCGTGCCACAGCTCGTACGCGTCGGCAGCGGTTTCCACCAGCATGCCCAGGCCGTCGAAGGCGAACAGCGCGCCGGCGCTCTTCGCCCAGGCAAGAAAGCCGATCGCGGCGGCACCGTAGCTGAGGTCGTAGCAGAGCGCGCGGCTGCCGACGAGGGCGACCGGCAGCTCGAGCGTCGTGCCGAGCACGCCGGCCGAGGTGGCGTTGAGGATCAGGTTGTAGCTGCCGATGTTGGCCAGGTCGCTCCAGTAGCGCGTGTGCACGCGCTCGGGATCGCCGATGGCATCGGCCAGCGCATCGGCCGGGCCGGGGCTGCGGTTGACGATGGTCAGGCGCTGCACGCCGGCGTCGAGCAGCGACCACGCCACGCCGCGGGCGGCGCCACCGGCGCCGAGCAGCAGCGCGTCGTGGCCGCGCAGGTCGATGCTGTGGCGCTCGGTGAGGTCTCGCACCAGCCCGGCACCGTCGGTGTTGTGTGCGGCGAGGCGGCCGTCGTCCAGTCGGGTCAGCACGTTGGCGGTGCCGGCGCGCTGCGCCGCCTCGCTGGCGGTATCGGCCAGCGCCAGCGCGGCGGCCTTGTGCGGCAGCGTGACGTTGGCGCCGTGGCCGGCGTCGGCGAAGAACTCGCGCACCGCCTGCGGAAAGTCCGCCGGCGCGGCGTCGATGGCGCGGTAATCCATCGCCAGGCCGAACTGCTCGGCGAACGCGCGATGGATGCGCGGCGACTGCGAGTGGCCGATCGGATGGCCAAACACGGCGTAGCGGCGGTCGGTCATGGCGTGGTTCCTGTGAGTGGATGGCCACCCATTCTATAGATCGGGCCAGTAACAACTCGGAACATCTGTCCGTCGACTTCGCTTCGCTACGCTCAGGGCGAACGGTGGAGAGGATGTATTTGCAAGCCGGATCTCTCGTCGCGCCGTGATACCGCGCCGCCGGCCATCAGGGCTGCTCGAAGCCGGGCTGGCCAAGGTCCTCACGCCGCTGCGGCACCTTGCGCACCTCGTCCACCGGGAAGCCCTCGGCCCTGGCCACGTCGAGCAGGCGCTGGTACTCGGCCGCAGGCAGCTGGCGTTCGCGGGCCATGATCCACATCAGCTTGCGCGAGGGCACGCCGATCAGCACCGAGCGGTAGTCGGGGGCGAGATCCACGATCACGTAGTCCGAGCGCAGCGGCCACAGCAGCTGCACCTTCCAGTGCGCGGGATCGGCGGGGTCGGGCAGCCAGGCCTTGCCGTCCCAGGTTTTCTCCGGCGCGTCGAAGCCCTTGCGGTAGTGATAGCTGACGGCAATGTCGCCATCGGGCTTGAGGTGGTACTCGTCGGCGGTGGCCACGTCGCCCTTCTCGGCGAAGTACGGCACGTGGCCGATCACGTACCAGGTGCCCATGTAGCGGGCCAGGTCGACATTCCTGGCCTCGCGCAGCGGCGGCTGGCTGGCGCAGCCGCCGAGCATGGCGACGGCGAGCAAGGTGAACAGGGCGGTGACGCGGGATTTCATGGCGGATCCTCGGGAGAAACGGCAGGCACACGCCTGAAGTACGGAGCTGCGGTGCCGAATGATGCAGGCCGCGGGGTGAAAATCGCGATCGCCTCATCGCAGGTGCTGAGACGCCGGCCGCGGAAGCTGGAACACCTCGCCCACGCCGCTGCCGGAGTTCGCCATGTCCCGTCGTTTGCTGTCGTCCGTCCCGCTCGCCCAGGCGGCGCCGTTCACCCAGTGGGTCGCCGCCATCGGCCTGTGCTGGCTGGGCGTGGGGCTGTTCGCGCTGGCGCTGACGCCGGTGCCCGCGCATACGGTGGAGGCGGGCTGGTCGCCCACGTTCTGGCTGGTGCTGGCGCCCGCGTGCGCGCTGCTGGGCCTGCGCCTGCGCTCCCGCTGAAGGCGATCAGCGGCCGATGCCGAGCCGCTTGTGTTCCAGCCGGCGCAGGAACTCCTGCATCACGCGCAGGTACAGGTCTTCGCCCAGGTAGACATCTTCGACGCCGGCGTCGATCGACGGGTTGTCGTTCACCTCGATCACCACCGGCTTGCCGTTGACCTGCTTGAGGTCGACGCCGTACAGGCCGTCGCCGACTGCGTTGGTGGCCTTGAGCGCCAGCTTGACCACCTCGCTGGGCGCGTCGCGCACGGGGATGGTTTCGAAGCCGCCGGACTTGGCGGTGCCCTTGGCGCCGTGGTTGTAGATCTGCCAGTGGCCGCGCGACATGTAGTACTTGCACGCGTACAGCGGCTCGCGATTGAGCACGCCGATGCGCCAGTCGAACTCGGTGTAGAGGAAC